>DATHWP010000114.1:0-5143 GCA_035460505.1 Methyloradius sp.
CCGCTTTGAAGAACATGATATCTACCTGCCAATGGTCACATTGGAGGAGTTGGACAATAACAAAAAAGGCATGACCGAAGTCGCTAGAAACGCGCGACAGGCCAGCCGCAATCTGGAAGAGATCGTCGGCACCAACCTGAGTAATCTTGATGATGGTTGCCCGCTCTCCATCAATGGTAATAACAAACACATCACCGGCCGGCTGTTCCTGCAGACTGGCGCCGTTACCGTTGAGCTGCCGATGCTGGCTGGCAGCAAGGCAGATAACGAGATATTAAGCGTTGTGCTGGAGCTGAAGAAAAACAACCCGGAACGCCAGGTCATCCTCGTCAGCAAAGACATCAATATCCGCATCAAGGCACGTGCTATTGGTGTCCCTGCTGAAGATTACTTCAACGACAAAGTACTGGAAGATACGGATCTTCTGTACAGCGGCATGAAAGAGTTACCAGCCGACTTCTGGGAAAAGCACAGCAAGGCCATGGAGTCGTGGCAAGATGCAGGACGCATGTACTACCGCATCACAGGGCCATTATGCAAAAGCTTCCTGGTCAACGAGTTTGTGTTCTATGAATATGAAAAGCCATTTCATGCCATCGTGCGTAGCCTGGATGGCAATACTGCCGTACTGGAAATCGTCAAAGACTACACTCAGCCCAAGCATGGGGTTTGGGGAATCACCGCGCGCAATCGTGAGCAGAATTTTGCGCTTAATTTGCTGATGGATCCTGATGTGGACTTCATTACACTTCTAGGCCAGGCAGGCACTGGCAAAACCTTGCTCACACTGGCTTCTGCATTAACCCAGACGCTGGACAAGAAGATTTACAGTGAAATCATCATGACCCGTGTTACTGTGCCCGTGGGCGAAGACATTGGTTTCCTGCCAGGTACAGAAGAAGAAAAAATGGCGCCATGGATGGGCGCATTGGAAGACAACCTGGATGTCTTGAATAAGACTGATGAGGATGCAGGGGAATGGGGGCGTGCTGCGACGCAAGATTTGATACGTACCCGGATTAAGATTAAATCGCTCAACTTCATGAGGGGTCGTACCTTCCTGCACAAATTCCTCATTATCGATGAAGCCCAAAACCTGACGCCCAAACAAATGAAAACACTGATTACCCGTGCGGGCCCTGGCACTAAAGTGGTTTGCCTGGGAAATATTGCGCAGATTGATACGCCTTATTTAACCGAAGGCAGCTCTGGTTTAACTTATGTGGTCGATAGATTTAAAGGCTGGGAGCATAATGGTCATGTCACGCTAGTGCGTGGTGAGCGTTCGCGCTTGGCTGACTTTGCTGCAGAGGCGCTTTAAGATTTTTCATATAAAGCCGATTCAGATAATAAATCTGGCAATTTAAACGGGACGAGATAAGCATCACTTAGTGGTGTAACAAAGCAATGAATTCAGGTTTCTACATCATCCTGCTAGCGCAGTTCATCTCTGCGCTAGCTGATAATGCGCTGCTATTTGCAGCTATTGCATTGCTACAGGAAATGAACTCTCCAGATTGGTTCACGCCTCTGCTTAAGTGGTTTTTCGTCCTGTCTTATATTGTACTTGCCCCTTTCGTAGGCTCTTTAGCGGATGCATATCCCAAGGGCCGCGTCATGTTCGTTTCTAATGCCATCAAGTTTGCCGGCAGCATCGCCATGATGGCAGGAGCACCGCCTTTACTGGCATATGGCATAGTAGGTATTGGCGCAGCAGCCTACTCCCCTGCCAAATATGGCATCCTCACCGAATATCTTCCACACCATATGTTGGTAAAAGCCAATGGCTGGATGGAAGGCTCTACGGTGATGGCGATTATCCTTGGCGCTTTTCTTGGCGGCAAAATGGCCAGCTATGACCCACACTTGGCGATGATAGTGATTACGGTGCTTTACATGGCGGCTGCAGGGTTCAATATGTACATCCCCACACTGCCAATTGATCACAAGCTAAAGAGGCGAAACCCCGTATTTATGCTGCGTGATTTCTGGCACTCATTCAAAGTGTTATGGAAAGATGGCAGTGGGCAGGTCTCTCTGGCGGTGACCACCCTATTCTGGGGAGCAGGCGCTACCTTGCAGTTTATTGTTATAGATTGGTCCAAAGTGACATTAGGTTATCAGCTAGACCAGGCAAACCTACTGATTATGATTGTCGCTGTAGGTATTGCTGTAGGTTCTATCGTTGCGGCTAAATATATCAAGCTGGAAGACTCACTTAAAGTATTGCCGGCGGGTATCTTAATGGGCTTTCTGGTGGTTGCTATGGTGCTTGTGCATAACTGGCAGATAGCATGTGCCCTGCTGTTTATCATTGGTGTACTGAGCGGGTTTTTTGTTGTTCCGCTCAACGCATTATTACAGCACCGTGGCCATATATTAATTGGTGCAGGCCATTCCATTGCTGTACAAAATTTTAATGAAAACCTAGGTATTCTGGTGCTTATAGGTACTTATACGATGATGGTAAAGTCAGAACTTTCTATCAATATCATTATTATAGCCTTCGGAATTTTCGTCAGCATGAGCATGAGTGGCATATATAAAATGTACCGAACTCAGCGTTGAGTCTATATAAATCATATCCAAATAAAAAGCCTGGCAGTTGCCAGGCTTTTTATTTTCAGTCACATAAACGTCGCTTTACTACTAATGTAATTTTACTTGCGGTTCAGTACGTCTTGTAATTAAGCGCGCCAATGTTTGTAAAAACACTGTAAAAAAGCCATGTAAAGACATCAAATGCATTTGATACAAGGATTGATACATAAACCTAGCAAACATACCTTCAATAAACAGGCTGCCACCAGCAATAGCGCCCATTAAACTGCCCACTGTCGAGTAACGGCCAAGATTCACGAGCGAGCCGTAATCGCGGTAGGTATATTCTGGCAATGGCTTACCTGCAAGCCTGCTCTTGACGGTTTTGATGAGCATTGAGGCCTGCTGATGCGCAGCCTGCGCTCTTGGCGGTACATTGCCATCATGACCAGGCCAAGGGCATGCAGCACAATCACCAAATGCAAAAACATCTTCATCCAATGTCGTTTGCAATGTGCGATTAACGACTAGCTGATTAATGCGATTCGCTTCCAGCCCATCCAGATTGCTCAGGAAATCCGGGGCTTTAATCCCAGCGGCCCAAACTACCAGTGCGGACGGAATAAAGCGTCCACTGTGCGTGTATATGCCTTTTTCTGTTACCTCAGTTACACGTTCCCCTGTATAAACATGGACACGCAACTTCCTTAACTCAAGATCCACGGCATGCGATAGCGCAAGCGGCAGTGCAGGCAGCACACGGTCTGTGGCCTCAATCAGTGATATTTTCACATCGCGATCTGCATCTATTTTATCGAGACCATAAGCTGCCAGTTCGCGAGTAGTATTATGCAATTCAGCTGCCAGCTCCACCCCTGTAGCACCTGCACCGACGATCACCACTTCCAGTTGGCCTGCTTGCACTGGCTCAACCTGGGTTTGCGCACGCACCAAAGCGTTATGCAACCGGCGATGGAAACGTTCCGCTTGGTCCTGTGTATCCAGGGCAATTGAATACTCTCGGGCACCTTTGATACCAAAATCATTAGTGGTACTGCCGATAGCGATGATTAAGGTATCGTATACAAACGTCCTGCGTGGGATAACTTCAACCCCATCCTCATCATGGTAGGGCGCTACATAGACCTCTTTCTTTGCACGGTCTATCCCATCCATACTGCCCAGACGAAATTTAAAGTGATGCCAGTGCGCCTGTGCCAGATACTCCAGTTCGTGCTTGTCTGGATTCATGCTACCTGCAGCAATTTCATGCAACAAAGGTTTCCAGACATGCGTGCGTGTACGGTCAATCAGGGTGATTTCCGCCTTACCCTTACGGCCCAATGTGTTGCCTAGACGGGTAGCAAGCTCAAGCCCACCTGCCCCACCACCGACGATCACTACGCGATGCATGTCAGACCCATCTTTAGATTGCAATTGCATAACTTACCTTTTCTGATTTTAATACTTATTCATTACCTGTTACGCCGCCATGGCTGCGAATCCATGCAATGACCTTTAATGTTTCATCTGGTGTAATACCATTGCTAGGATCTGTTGGATCCATCAAACCTTTGCCTTTTGCACCCATACCACCATTCGTGCCATGCCAGATAGTTTCAAACATGCCTTTATTGGTTGCATCTTTAGGATAACGGTAATCAGGGCCGGTCAGGTTTGGCCCAACCTGACCTTTAGCTTCGGGGCCATGGCACTGGGTACAGGAATACAACTGAAATATTTTTTTACCTTTTTCGACTGCTTCAGCATTGCCGATATAGGGATTTTTACCTGTGCTCAAGAATTCTTTAGCCGCAGGGGTATCAAAAAATTCGGTCTTAATTTCCAATGGCGAACTGTCTTGTGTAGTCACAAACGCAATTGCCGTACCACTTGATGCGCCAGTAGACTCTTTGCCTGCCGAGTCGCCACTGCCTTTGCTACATGCAGCTGTCAAGCCTGCAAGTAAAACCACTAATATTATATTTATATTGATTTTGTGCATTTTTACTCTCCTCTAAAAAGTAATTAATTTTACCCCATTACATAGCGACTTATGCATAAAAAAACGGCCACTGCTGATTAGCAGTGGCCGTTTATAGAACAATCAACTATTACTTACTTCAACCAAGGCCTGTCGTCGCCACCTTTGTATTGAGTACGTAACCAACCAATGATTTTGAGGATATCGTCAGTCGATGGATTATCTGGGCTACCCAGTTGTTGGTGCCAAGCAAACATACCACCGTTACTGCCGCCTGCGATTGTTTCAAACACACCTTTATCAGTGATGTGTTTAGCATATTGCCAACGGTCATCAGTAATGCTTGGGCCAACTTGACCACCTGCATTTGGTCCATGGCACTGCGTGCATGAATACAAACCAAACAACTTTTTACCTTTTTTAGCTGCTTCTGCATCATTAGCAAATAACTTGGTGTAAGGGTTGATACAGGTATCCAGAAATTGCTTCGCTTCAGGTGTATCTGTGTCTACAGCCTTGACACCCAAAGGACTACCGTCTTTTGTTGATACCAAATCACATGCAGCATTTGCTTGTAGCGAAAAAGTTAAGCCTACCAAGGTAAGCATAGATATAAAA
>DATHWP010000115.1:0-7868 GCA_035460505.1 Methyloradius sp.
CAATGACAAAAAATGTCATTGGCACTTTAGCACATTCGTATGGCTAATTATAAGCCTTCAGCGACTTTTTTAAGGTTGGCCAAACCTGTCTGGTAAACGCCAGTAACTGCATTGATTGCAGTTTCGTCATCTTGACCAGGCGGGATTGGGGGGTTTAATTTGTAAACACGATAAAAGCGGCCAAACCAGGTGACTGTAGTCTCACCAGCACCAGGGCCAGCTTTTACGCTCACATAGGCGTAGTAGTCTGATACTGGCAGAGCGCCGCTTTCGAGTTCATATTTGATCTTCATGATGCCGTCGTCAATACCAGTGAGCTTTTCATAAAGCGTACCGCCATCTTTAAGCGTGATTGTGCGGAAAGTAGCGTCAGCACCGTCATCATCCTTTTTTGTTTCCAGTTTTGTTGATGCGACTGCTGGATGCCATTTTTGCCAGTTGCCGAAATCTTTTACCAGTGCCCATACTTTTGCTGGGTCTGCTTTAATGGTCACTGTTTCTTCAACTTTTTGTGGTGAAGGGCCGTGTGCAGCAGCAGTAAGTGGCAAAATAGCCAGTGTTAATAGCGCAAGAATCTTTTTCATACAAATTTCTCCAGTTGATAAAGGTAAAACTTAGTAATGCACTTAACGTAAATCAATAAATCCAGTTCAATATCACAGTATCCTTGATGGGGTAAGTTAAATCAATGCGATGATTCCAGAATAAACTGGCCAAAAGCACGGCTTTGATTGCCTGTAGCTATGCTGGTGACTAGTTTATTAGTAGAAGCATCTATCACTGAAACTGAGTTATCTGACCAGTTGGCGACCAGAATTTGTTGTGTTTTGGTGTCAAAGCCTATGCCTTCAGGGAATCCGCCAACGGGTACGTTGGCAATCACTTTCCTTTGGACGAGATCAACGACTGAAATAGTGTCGTCTTGCGTGTTGCTAACATAGACGTATTGCCCGTTTGGGTTTGCGATCACGCAGTAAGGATGCTTGCCTACAAGAATAGTATGGGTTTCTTCGCTACTGGTGTTCACTACGCTAATGCTATTGCTATAGACATTGACCGCATACAATTCACTACCATCATGGCTTAAGGCAAGACCGTACGGGTGATGGCCTACTGTAATGCGCGATAGAATTTCTAGGCTGGTAGTATCAATCACTGCAATATCATTGCTGTCGCGATTTACAACATATAGTTTTTTGCCATCTGGGCTCACAGCCATACCCGCAGGGGCTTTGCCAGCCTGTATCTCACGTTTTTGTTTGGTGTTGTTAAGGTCAATTGCCCAAATGCGGTCTTCATACCAATCCGCAACATAGAGCATTTTGTTGTCTTGGGAGATGGCTAGGCCGACGGGAGAGCCTTGTGTGTCTATGCTATCT
Source organism: Methyloradius sp. (assembly GCA_035460505.1). Classification (GTDB taxonomy): domain Bacteria; phylum Pseudomonadota; class Gammaproteobacteria; order Burkholderiales; family Methylophilaceae; genus Methyloradius. The sequence goes on from DATHWP010000115.1 coordinate 1,380, forward strand.
ATGACTTGATAAGTCTTGGTATCGATGACTGAGACAGAATTACCTTCAACGTTTGAAATATAAACACGGTGATTCAATTTTGATACAGCAACGCCAACTGGGGATTTACCTACAGCAATGGTGGCAAGCAAGGTTTTATTGTCAATATCAATCACTGATACATCATTGCTGGCCTGATTCGTAATGAATGCCAGATTGCCGGCATGTGCGCTGTTAGTGCATAGCAATGCGATAAGTATCGCTAGCAGCAGCAGGTACAAATAAACATTAAGCGGAATGGCAGGGTTGAGTTTGGGATTCAAAAGTTGGATATTAAGTTAAGGCGTATTTAATAAACGAGTGGTTGTGCAAAACAGTTGACGCAGCAGTATAAAAGGCCTTGCTAAACAGCGTCAAGGCCAGATTCTAAGGTCATTTGCACGATTATGAGGCATGCATTGCATTCCTGACTTTCATTACAGGCCGAAGTGTGAAAAAATCACACAATATTATTAAGGTTGTAATGTCATGATAGATCGCGATGGATATCGCCCGAACGTTGGCATTATTTTATGTAATGGCAACAATCAGGTGTTTTGGGGTAAGCGCATTCGTGAACATTCCTGGCAGTTCCCGCAAGGTGGCATCAAGCAAGGTGAGTCGCCTGAACAGGCTATGTATCGGGAACTGATGGAAGAGGTAGGTTTGCGCCCGGAACATGTAAAAATTATGGGCCGCACCCGTGACTGGCTACGCTATGACGTGCCTTCAAACTGGGTAAAAAGAGAGTGGCGTGGTAGCTATAAAGGCCAAAAGCAAATCTGGTTTTTACTCCGGCTGACAGGTCGCGACTGCGATGTTTCATTACGCGCAAGTTCACATCCTGAATTCGATGCCTGGCGCTGGAGTGAGTATTGGGTGCCACTGGATAACGTGATTGAATTCAAGCGTGAAGTATATAAGCTTGCACTCAATGAATTATCTATACACCTGACACAGGAAGACAGAAAAAAGAATCGTAGCCATCCTGATGTGATTGCGGCGGGCGGAGCCTGACTTTAGACCTAAGTTCTGATGATGAAAGCTTAAGTTTAAACAGTATTTCCCATTGCTTCACCCAGCCTCACGGTTTTGCCCGCTTGCCAATCTGGATTGAAGGTCAGCACATTTCTTGGGTAAAGTAATACAACGGTAGAGCCCAGTAAAAACCTGCCCATTTCCTCGCCCTGCTGCAAATTGATTGCCTGATCAGAATATTCCCAAGTGCGTATATGCCTGCTACGTGGTGGATTGATAACGCCGTGCCAAGTTGTTTCCATACTACCCACAATCGTAGCGCCGACCAGAATCAAGGCAAACGTGCCATGCTGAGATTCAAACTCGCAGATTACACGTTCATTACGGGCAAATAGTCCTGGTACACCTTCAGCTGTCACTGGATTTACCGAGAATAGTGAGCCTGGAACATAAGTCATTTTTTTCAGGCAGCCAGCGCTTGGCATATGGATTCGGTGATAATCCTTGGGGCTTAAATACAGCGTTGCAAACTTGCCATTAATAAAATAATCTGCAAGTTGCTGGTCGCCAGCGAGGAGGGCTTCGGTGCTGTAATAATGGCCTTTAGCCTGAAAAATCTGATTGGATTGAATATCACCAAATTGGCTGATTGCTCCATCAACTGGGCAGATGAAATCTGCTTTGGCCAATGGTCTTGCATCGGCGCGTAATGCGCGGGTAAAGAATTCGTTGAAGCTTGAATAAGCTGCAATATTAGGCTCAACAGCTTCTTGCATATTGACTTGATAGCGCCCGACAAACCAGCGAATAATTGCAGTGGTTACTTTGCCAGCGCGTGCTCCAGCTACGATGCCTGCAAACGCAGTAATGGCTTGCTTGGGTAACAGGTACTGGGTTAATACAGCAAGTCTGGGCATTGTGATTCGAGTCGCTTGTTAGGTAAGCATACGTAATAAAGGCTGGATGTCAGATACTACAGATATTGATACCTGCAGTCCCTGACATCCAGCCCGGAACGGTCTTTAATGCTTAGTTCTTGGATTGGTCAACCAGTTTGTTCTTGCTGATCCAAGGCATCATCGCGCGTAGTTTGCCACCAACCTGCTCGATTGGGTGTGCTGCATTCAAGCGGCGACGTGCAGTCATTTCTGGATAGTTGGTGCGGCCTTCCAGAATGAATTTCTTCGCATATTCGCCATTTTGAATGTTGGCCAAAGCTTCTTTCATTGCCCAGCGCGATTCATCATTGATGACCTTAGGGCCAGTCACGTACTCGCCATACTCAGCATTGTTTGAGATGGAGTAGTTCATGTTGGCGATACCGCCTTCGTACATCAAATCCACAATCAGCTTCAGTTCGTGCAAGCACTCGAAGTAAGCCATTTCAGGAGCATAACCAGCTTCTACCAAGGTTTCAAAACCAGCTTTTACCAGTTCAACAGCCCCGCCACAGAGAACAGCTTGTTCGCCGAACAAATCGGTTTCTGTTTCTTCACGGAAGTCAGTTTCAATTACGCCACCTTTGGTGCCGCCATTAGCTGCAGCGTAAGAAAGGGCAATATCTTTAGCTTTGCCAGATTTGTCCTGATAAACCGCGATCAATGATGGTACGCCGCCGCCTTTGAGGTATTCAGAACGGACGGTGTGGCCTGGGCCTTTAGGGGCGATCATGATCACATCAAGATCTTCACGTGGAATGATCTGGTTGTAATGAATGTTGAAGCCATGAGCGAAAGCCAGCGCAGCGCCTTTTTTCAGGTTGGGTGCAACTTCTGCTTCAAAAATCTGTGCCATGTTTTCATCTGGCAACAGAATCATCACCAGATCAGCGCCTTTAACGGCTTTGCTGATTTCTTCTACATTATGGCCAGCTTTTTCAGCTTTAACGTAAGAAACACCACCTTTACGTGCGCCAACAGTGACTTTAACGCCTGAGTCTTTCAGGTTTTGTGCGTGCGCATGGCCTTGTGAACCGTAACCGATGATGGTGACTTTTAACTTCTTGATGATAGACAGATCAGCGTCTTTATCGTAATAAACTTTCATGCTTTACCTTTCGAACAAATCTTGTAATTGTGTAGTTTTAGACTTTTAAGATACGGTCACCACGACCAATGCCAGAAGCACCAGTGCGGACCGTTTCTAAAATAGCGGTTTTATCCAGTGCTTCCAAAAAAGCATCTAGTTTGTTACCTGAGCCCGTGAGCTCTATGGTGTAGCTGCCATCAGCCACATCAATGATACGACCACGGAAAATATCGCAAATCCGCTTCATTTCGTCGCGGAAAACGCCAGTTGCCTTGACCTTGACCAGCATGAGCTCACGCTCAATATGTCGGCCGTCATTCAGGTCCAGCACCTTGACCACATCAATCAGCTTGTTGAGCTGCTTGATGATTTGCTCGATCACTTCATCCGATCCGGAGGTGACGATGGTCATGCGTGACAACGTGGCATCTTCGGTGGGCGCCACGGTCAGTGATTCAATATTGTATGCACGTGCGGAGAAGAGGCCGGCGACGCGTGAAAGCGCGCCTGCTTCGTTTTCCATGAGTAATGAGATGATATGTTTCATTTTAGTATTCTGCTTATAACTCTTCAGCCAGGATCATTTCAGACAGACCCTTGCCATTCGGTACCATAGGGAACACGTTTTCTTTTTGGTCTGTTAAAAAGTCCATGAAGACAAAGCGCTCTTTCAGGGCTGGGCTAAAGGCTTCTTTCAATGCGCCTTCAACATCAGATGGTTTCTCAATGCGCATACCAACATGGCCATAAGCCTCTGCCAGTTTGACGAAGTCAGGCAGCGCATCCATATAAGACTCTGAATAACGGTTGCCATAGAAAAACTCTTGCCACTGACGCACCATACCCATGTAGCGGTTATTTAAGGTAATGACCTTGATTGGCAGATGGAACTGCTTACAGGTTGATAGCTCCTGTATGCACATCTGTATGGAAGCCTCGCCTGTGATACAGGCAACTTGCGCATCAGGGTGTGCCAACTGAACGCCCATCGCGTAAGGTAAGCCAACGCCCATTGTGCCCAAGCCGCCCGAGTTGATCCAGCGACGTGGTTTGTCGAATTTATAGTATTGCGCAGCCCACATCTGGTGCTGCCCAACATCTGAGGTCACAAATGCATCACCTTTAGTGACTTCCCAAAGTTTTTCCACAACGGCCTGCGGCTTGATGATGTCGCTGGTGCGATCAAAATTCAGGCACTTCTTGCTACGCCATTCTTCAATTTGCTTCCACCAAGATTCCAGCCTTTGGGCATCAGGTGTTTTTTCCAAGTCGAGTAACTCATTCATTTCGCCAAGTACAGACTGCACGTGGCCGACGATAGGGATATCAACCTTAACGCGTTTCGATATAGAAGAAGGGTCTACATCGATATGGATAATCGTGCGGTTTTTGCTAAAAAAGTGTTCAGGGTTGCCGATTACGCGGTCATCAAAACGCGCGCCGATGGCAATTAGCACATCACATTCTTGCATGGCCATATTAGCTTCAAGTGTGCCGTGCATGCCGAGCATGCCAAGGAACTGTTTGTCGGTGGCAGGGTATCCACCTAGACCCATCAGGGTGTTGGTAATAGGCGCGCCTAAACGACGGGTTAACTTGACCAATTGATCCGCTGCATCGCCTAAAATCACGCCACCGCCGCTATAAATCATCGGGCGTTTAGCTTCGAGCATCAGCTTGACTGCTTTTTTGATTTGGCCCGTATGGCCTTTCAGAATCGGGCTGTAAGAACGCATCTCTACCGATTTTGGATAATCAAAATGATAAAGCTGTTGTGTGATGTCTTTAGGAATATCAACAACTACGGGCCCTGGACGGCCAGTAGCGGCAATATAAAACGCCTTCTTAATGGTTGGCGCAATATCCTTGATGTCTTTGATCAGGAAATTATGTTTTACGCACGGGCGTGTGATGCCGATCATGTCGACTTCCTGAAAAGCATCCATACCAATTGCGGGCGTAGGGACCTGACCACTTAAAACGACCATAGGCACGGAATCCATATAGGCCGTGGCAATGCCAGTCACTGCATTAGTGGCGCCAGGGCCAGATGTAACTAGCGCAACGCCGACTTCGCCAGTTGAGCGTGAGTAGGCATCGGCTGCATGCACAGCAGCTTGCTCGTGGCGTACGAGTACGTGTTTGAAAGAGTCTTGCTTGAATATTTCGTCGTAGATGTTGAGTACCGCGCCGCCAGGGTAGCCAAACACGAATTTGACTTTTTCTTCCTGCAAGCAACGGATGACGATCTCTGCGCCAGTGATCTGAGTGTTGCGGTCTTCCATAAATCGGGCTTAATTTTGCTGATGTTGGTGAACCCTGCACAGTAACCGTTTGCGGCTATTTGGTCAAGATTGAAAATACTTAAATCATGTTTGCCTGTAAAGCTTGCGTGATTTTTGACGTACTCTAAACGCTAAATTGCAAAACTTTAGGACTTGAAAATTAATGCGGCGCAAGGCCTAAGTTTTGACAGGTTAATCTTCCAGAGGCGGTGCGACTTTGAGTAGTTCTTCAATGGTAGTAGTGCCAGCCGCAATTTTTTCGGCACCGTTAATCAATAACGGTTGCATGCCTTCTTTGTATGCCAAGGTTCTAATTTTTGCCAGATCTGCCACTGGAGTAATTAGTTTTCTGATTTCAGGGGTAACAGAGAGCATCTCATAGATACCGCTACGGCCACGATAGCCAGTATTGCGGCAGTCCATACAACCGACTTTGCCATGAGCATTGGCTGGTGGCGGCATTTCCCAGGGTTTGATCAGGTCATGCCATTCGTGTTCTGGCATTGCATATGGCGTTTTGCAGTTTGGACATAGTGTGCGTAACAACCGTTGTGCCATCACGCCTAGCAGTGTTGATTGAATGAGGTAAGAAGGCACGCCCAAATCAAGCAAGCGGGTAATTGCAGATGGCGCATCATTGGTGTGCAGGGTAGATAGTACTAAGTGGCCAGTAAGCGCTGCTTGAATCGCCATGTCGGCAGTTTCCAAATCGCGAATTTCGCCCACCATGATGATGTCTGGATCTTGCCGTAAAAGCGTGCGGATGCCATGTGCAAAGGTAAGGTCAATATTCGGTTGGACTTGCATCTGGTTGAAAGCTGGTTCTACCATTTCTATAGGCTCTTCAACCGTACATACGTTCACTTCTGAAGTTGCCAGATTTTTTAGTGTTGAATACAGCGTGGTGGTTTTACCTGAACCTGTCGGGCCCGTGACCAAGATGATCCCATTGGGATGATGCGTCCAGTCATTCCACTGTGCGGCCTGTTCTGGTGAAAAGCCAAGTTCAACGAAGTTTTTGACGATAATTTCAGGCCTGAATATCCGCATGACCAGTTTTTCGCCAAAAGCTGTCGGCATGGTAGAGAGACGCAACTCAACTTCTGAACCTTCTGCTGTCACTGTTTTGATACGGCCATCCTGTGGGCGACGTTTTTCTACCATGTCCATACGGCCCAAT
>DATHWP010000116.1:0-6083 GCA_035460505.1 Methyloradius sp.
TATTACCGAAGCTGAGTTAGCGCGCGTTGCAAAACATTTTGAAGCAATGCCGTATGAAACTTTGCCAGCACACGATGCCAGCTTTGATGCGGCAATTGCCAGCAACCCAGCTTTTGCAGCTTGGGCAAAACGCAGCTTGCATGCTCATAAAACCTCAGGTTATCGCGCAGTGACATTGTCTCTCAAACCGCACGGCCAAGCGCCAGGTGATGCGACATCTGAACAAATGCATGTGGTTGCAGACCTGGCTGATGCTTACAGCTTTGGCGAGCTACGCGTGTCACACGAGCAGAACTTGATTCTTGCGGATGTAAAACTTAGCGACTTATACCCGCTATGGGAAAAAGCACGCGCTAATGGCTTGGCTACACCCAACATCGGCTTGCTGACTGATATTATCTGCTGCCCTGGCGGTGACTTTTGCTCATTGGCGAACGCGAAAAGCATCCCGATCGCTGAAGCGATCCAGATGCAATTCGACAACTTGGATTACTTACACGATATCGGCGATATCGAGCTTAATATTTCCGGTTGTATGAATGCATGTGGTCACCACCACGTGGGGCATATTGGTATTCTAGGCGTAGATAAAGACGGCTCAGAGTGGTACCAAGTCACCATTGGTGGCAAGCAAGGCAATGACGCAAGCATTGGTGCGGTCATTGGACCTTCGTTCGCCGCTGAAGAAATGCCAGGGGTGGTTCAAAAACTAATTGATGTCTACATCGCTGAACGCACGCCTGAAGAGCATTTCATCGATACTGTGCGCCGCATCGGCATACCGCCATTCAAAGCGCACGTGTATGGCAAAGCTGCTGAAAAGGCAGATGCTCATGTCTAACTTGATTCTAGACCAGAGTATTGTTGAAGATACGTGGCAGTTGGTGACTCCACCAACCGTTGAAGGAGCTGTTGTCCGTAAACAAGCAGGCAAAGTCGTTTTATTCAAACTCACTGGTGAAGCAAGTTATAGCGATGAGCAAATCACTGCCACAGAAATCCCGCAAACAGGCAAAGTGTTAGTTCCACTCACTGTTTGGATTGCACGAAAAGAAGCGCTATCTGCCCGTTTGGCGAGTGGCGAAATCGGAATTTGGCTTGCCACGCATGAAGTGCTTGAAACCTTGATTGAGAACCAACCAGACCTAAACGTGTTTCCGCTGATAGCGATTCATGTAGAGCGCTTTGCCGACGGACGGATTTTCTCGATTGGCAATCTTCTGCGCACGCGCTACGGCTTTAAAAATACATTACGTGCCTTTGGCGACGTGTTGCGCGACCAGTTATTTTTTCTGAAACGCTGTGGCTTCAATAGTTACCTTATCCGTGCAGATCGCTCGGCTGAAGATGCTTTAGCCAGCCTGCAAGACTTTAGCCAACCATACCAAGGCGCGGTTGATAATAATCAGCCCGTATGGCGCCGAGTTCATCGAGAGCACGTTTAAATCCATATGAACGGTGAAGTCTCAATGCTACGCCCTGCTTTCAGCAATCCAGCGACCCGCCCTGAATTGACCGATGCATTACGTGAATCGGTCACCCAGAAACGCGCGCAATTGCTCGCTGCACTGAAAGCTGCTGTGGCAGAACATGGTGGCGCAAATGCCATTACTTTCGCCAATAGTATGGGTGCGGAAGACATGGTGTTGACCGACATCATCCTGCGTGAACAGCTACCTATCGAGATTTTCTCTCTAGATACAGGACGCCTGCCCGTTGAGACCTATGACCTGATCGCTGAAGTCGAGCAAACCTACAGCACCAAGCTGAAGATTTATTTCCCGCAGGCCGCTACTGTAGAAGATTACGTGCAGACCAAAGGCATCAATGCCTTTTACGAGTCAATCGAATTACGCAAAGCCTGCTGCCATATGCGTAAGGTAGAGCCATTAGGCCGTGCCTTGAGAGGCAAAAAAGCCTGGATCACCGGCATGCGCGCACAACAATCGGCTACCCGCACTGACTTGCCTATCCGAGAGTTCGACCAAGGTAACGGCCTGGAAAAATACAATCCGCTGACCGACTGGACTGAAAAAGAGGTGTGGGCCTATATCCGCATGCATGAAGTGCCTTACAACAAGCTTCACGATGCATTCTACCCAAGTATAGGTTGCGCACCCTGCACGCGCGCTGTGGCAATGGGTGAAGATGTACGCGCTGGCCGCTGGTGGTGGGAAGACCCCGCATCAAAAGAATGTGGCTTGCACGTCAAGTAATAGTGAACCGTTATCTGGTTTTCGCCAGATAACTTAAGAGATGGAATTTTAGAAACCGTTTATGACCTCGTTAACCAAAGAAACTCTCAGCCACCTCGATTGGCTTGAATCAGAAGCCATCTATATTCTCCGTGAAGTTGCAGGCCAATGTTCCAATCCGGTTCTGCTGTTTTCTGGTGGTAAAGACTCGTTATGTATTCTCAGGCTGGCTGAAAAAGCATTCCGTCCAGGTCGTTTTCCTTTCCCGCTGATGCATATCGATACTGGCCACAATTACAAGGAAGTCATCGATTTCCGTGACCAACGTGCTGCTGAGCTTGGTGAGCGGCTGATTGTGCGTTCTGTTGAAGATTCCATGAAACGTGGCAGTGTTGTACTTAAATCAGCTGATGAGCCGCGTAATAAACACCAATCCGTGACCCTACTGGAAGCGATTGAAGAATTCGGTTTCGATTGCTGCATCGGTGGCGCCCGCCGTGATGAAGAGAAAGCTCGCGCCAAGGAACGTATCATGAGTTTTCGTGATGAGTTTGGTCAGTGGGACCCTAAGAATCAGCGCCCTGAATTGTGGAACCTGTATAACGCACGTTCACACAAAGGCGAGAATATCCGTGCATTCCCAATATCCAACTGGACTGAGATGGATGTATGGCAATACATAGAACGTGAAAAATTAGAATTGCCTAGTATCTATTTTGCGCATCAACGCGATATCGTCATGCGTGGAGGTGCCATCGTGCCAGTCAATGTGCCGCTGGCAAACGGGGAAGTAATTAACCAGCCTAAACTAGGTGAAGAAATCATCGACATGCAAGTACGCTTCCGCACTGTAGGCGATATCACATGCACCGCGCCTGTGATCAGCGATTCAGACACTGTGGCCAAAATTGTTCTGGAAACAGCCACTACTACCATTACCGAACGCGGCGCAACACGCCTTGATGACCAAACCTCCGATGCTTCGATGGAACAGCGCAAGAAGGAGGGATATTTCTAATGAGCACCATGAATACACCACACAACGATAGCCTTTTACGCTTTATGACTTGCGGCAGCGTAGATGACGGCAAAAGTACCCTAATTGGCCGCTTGCTGTTTGACACCAAGACCATCTTAGCCGATACGCTGACCCAGATTGAACGGACATCGAAAAAACGCGGTATGGAAGCAGTGGATTTGTCTCTGCTGACCGATGGCCTGCAAGCTGAGCGCGAGCAAGGCATTACCATTGATGTGGCCTACCGCTACTTCAGCACTGGCACCCGCAAATACATCATTGCCGATGCACCTGGCCACGAGCAATACACACGAAATATGGTGACAGCAGCTTCTACCGCGAACCTAGCGATTATCCTGATTGATGCGCGCAAAGGCGTTCTGACGCAGACGCGTCGCCATTCATACTTGGCACATCTTGTTGGTATCACCCACATAGTGGTCGCCATCAACAAGATGGATCTGGTGAATTACGACCAGGCTGAATTTGAGAAAATTCGCGCTGATTATTTGGCGTTTGCTGAGCATATAGGCTTGCATCGTGCTGGTCATCAAATCAGCTTCATTCCTATGTCTGCGCTGAATGGCGACATGATTGTGGACCGCGGTGACGGCTTGGACTGGTATCAAGGCCCTACCCTGCTTGAGTTTCTGGAATCAGCACCACCTGCACATTCCGAGAAAGGCGAACCGTTCCGCTTCCCTGTGCAATTCGTTTGCCGACCACACGCTTCGGACGACCTTGAACTGCATGATTTCCGTGGCTTCATGGGCCGCATTGAGTCTGGTGAAATTGCTGTGGGTGAAGAAGTCACCGTGCTGCCTTCAGGCCACACTTCAAAAGTGAAAGCCATTCAGATCGGCAATGAGCAATTGCAAAGTGCGATTACAGAACAATCTATCACCTTGTTGCTGGAAGACGAGATTGATACCTCTCGTGGCGATATGATCGTTAAATCCAGCCAGTCTATTGAGCCAGTAAAACAAATCTCCGCAATGGTGTGCTGGTTGTCAGAAACCCCGCTCTCCACTGCACGCACTTATATCGTTCGCCACACAACACGCGAATCCAAAGCCAAAGTGGGCGAAATTGCTTACAAGGTCGATGTGAATACGCTGGAAGAACTGCCTGCGCAAGGCTTGGTCACTAACGATATTGCACGCATCAGTTTCAAGCTGGCCCAGCCACTGATGGTGGATTCATATACTGAAAATCGTGCCACTGGTGCATTCATTCTGATTGATGAAGCGACCAATAACACAGTCGGTGCAGGAATGATTCAAGCATAGGCGTTTATCAAGCGCGCAAAATCCATTAAAATACTAAATATTAGCTAATACTCAAGAAATTCAAGGACTAAATATGACTTATGTTGTGACTGAAAACTGCATCCAATGCAAATACACAGATTGTGTGGATGTATGCCCGGTCGACTGCTTTGTTGAAGGCCCTAACTTCCTCGCTATCAACCCTGATGAGTGCATTGATTGCACCTTGTGCGTGGCAGAATGCCCAGCAGAAGCCATTTTCGCTGAAGATGATGTGCCAGCAGACCAGCAAGAATACATTGCGCTGAATGCCCGCTTTGCTGAGTTATGGCCTGCGATTACGACAAGAAAGACACCTTTACCAGATGCTGATGCCAATAATGGCGCAAAAGGTAAACGCGCTTTACTAGCAGAGTAATTTAACTGCTCAGTCAGCAAACCAAGGGAGATTATGCTCCCTTTTTTTATTGAGCAGTTTTCCACACTTTGGTTTTACTGACACACAAGATAGCCAGAAAGCAGTAGCCTGCCATACCAAATGCCAGGCCCAATGGGCTGAACCAGATAAGCGGAATCAACAAACCAGCGGATACTGTAGAAAGCACCATTTGCACGAATGCCTGCCCTGAAGAAGCTGTGCCTCTTAGCTTGGGTAATCTGTCTAATGCAGCAATTGAGAGTATGGGCGTGGTTAACGCCATGCCAACGTTATAAAGTGCAATCGGCAGAATATTCCAGAACGGACTCGCAGGTAATTGCCAGCACACGATAAGATTCAACAGTATTGCAGCCGCCATCCAGCAGTAAGCAAACCTGATGATTTTATAGGCTGGAAATTTACCAGCGGTTTGCCTCGCTGCATAAGAACCCAACACCATGCCGCATACGGTTGGAATGAACATATAAGCAAACTGGTGTGGGTTTAACCCAAGATGATCAATCAGAAAAACAGGCGCTGCCAAAACATAAAGAAAGAAACCAGAGAAATTGGCGCCAACAGTGACAACCAGCTTTACAAACTCCAGGTCTGCGAATAACTGACGATAGTTACTAAAGACTTTAGTCGCAGACAGTGGCTGGCGTTTTTCCACGGGGACTGTTTCAGGTAATAGCTTATGCGCTGAAAATAGAGTCACGCTGGCATACAAGAATAAAAAGATAAAAATCGCCTGCCAATGTATGCCGAGCAGTAAACCACCAATCATGGGCGCAATCGCAGGTGCTAGGCCGAATAGCATCTGCACTTGCGCCATCACACGCTGCGCCGCAACGCCTTCAAAAAGGTCGCGCACCATGGCCCTTGCCACCACATTACCTGCACCACCTGATATACCTTGCAAGGCACGGAAGAACCAGAGCGTTTCAGTATTAGGTGCAAAAGCGCAGCCAATGGAAGCCAAAGCAAACAAACCCAATCCCCAACGGATGGTGGTAATGCGGCCAATTGAATCAGAAATAGGCCCATGCCATAAGGTCATCAGCGCATAGGGCAACAAATAAGCGGTCAGGCTCTGTTGCATTTGCAAATTTGTACCATTCAGACTTTTTGCCATCACATGAAATGCAGGTAGATAGGTATCGATGGCAAATGGTGCGAGCGCC
>DATHWP010000117.1:0-3575 GCA_035460505.1 Methyloradius sp.
TCTGCGCGCAGTACCAAGAACACGTATTTCAGCGTGACTACTAACATCAACGCCCAAAACACGGCAGAAATTGCACCTATGATATTAGTTTGAGAGAGTGCGATACCAGTGGCTGGACTAAAGATTTCTTTGATTGTATAAAGCGGACTGGTGCCAATATCGCCATAGACTACGCCGATTGCGCCTAGCGTGAGGGCAGCAATACTTTTTGATTGTGATTTTGATGATAGTACGGTTGCAGATTGTGCGCTTATGGCTTGCGATAGTGAACTCATGATGATTTAAAATGACCTTTGAGAGATGGAAACAGGTTCATTAAATCAAAAAGCGTGTATCAATCACATAAACAGAAATAGTCTAAAAATTATCTTAGTTTAGGTAGCTGCAAGTCTGTAACCCACACCAGCCTCAGTCAAAATATACCGTGGGGCTGCAGAGTTTTTTTCAAGACGCGCGCGCAACCTGCCCATATGTATACGAAGATAATGGGTATCATCCACGAATTCTGCACCCCATACCTCCGTAAGTAACTGGCGATGGGTAAATACTTTCCCCGGTTTTTTAGCGAGTATAAATAGTAGTTTAAACTCGATAGGGGTTAGATGTACTTGCTGTTGCTTGAGTAGTACGGTTGCATTGGCTGAATCTATGATTAAGTCATCCAACTTAAATATATCGTCGCGCAAAGTCATCATAGACGTACGTTTAAGAGCTACTTTTACTCGCGCGAGCAGTTCGTTGACGCCAAATGGTTTTGCTAAGTAATCATCAGCACCTGCAGCGAAACAATCTACTTTTTCCTGCTCAGATTGACGTGCAGATAGTACCAGGATGGGTATATCCGAATTGATGCGCGCATATTCGATAAAATCTCGACCATCACCGTCGGGTAAATTCAAATCCAGTATTACCAGTGCAGGTTTGTTATCATTAAATAGCGTTTTGCCATTCATAAGACTTTTGGCATGCATCGTATTGTAGCCATTGGTCTTGAGACTGGATTGCAGAAATTGAGCTATCTGCAAGTCATCTTCAATGATGAGTATATGGTCTTTCTCAGGCATCGATATTCTCTATATCAGGTGCGTGAAAGCTCAATGTAGCACATGCACCACCGCCATTACGGTTATGAATGGTGAAAATAGCATCATGTGATTTAGCAATCGCTTGCACAATCGATAACCCTAAACCAAAGCCCTTCGCATGTCCGGAAGAAAACTTTTTTACCTGTGATACGGTAAATCCTTCATCAAAGCCTTTGCCATGATCATTCACGCTGATATTGATGCGACCTTTGGTTTTACTGACATTGATCAATATGGGTTCATCATTAAGCTGGGCTTGTTTAGCGTTGTCTATAAGATTCACTAGCGCTTGCGTAATGAGCGTAGCGTTAGCCTTTATCAATAGTTCCGGTTCGCTGATAGTTGCTTGCAAAGAGATGGCGTTGTCTTGGTTCTTATATAGTGCGGTGACCACGCCAATAAGTTCTTCGGGAGATTGCCAATCCATAGGGATTTGGCCATCGGTATTAGATTCTAAGCGGATGAGCGATAGAATGTTTTCTGTAGTGGTTGCCAAGTAACGTGCTTGTGATGCAATGAGCGAAGTTAGCTTGCTTGCCTGAGCAGAATCTACATCCGTTTGCTGCAATGCGGTGGCTGCGCCTAGTATCGAAGTAAGTGGTGTACGCATGTCATGTGAAATGGAAGCCAGCAAAGCGCTTTGAATGGCATCTTTCTGCGCTGCCAATTCTGCATTTCTCACTTTTTCAGTATTGATAAGCCGTTGATAAGCCTGAGAGATTTGATCTACACAAGACTTTATCGCAGTGTAAGTTTCTATCTCATGATTGTTTTCATTTGGATTCTGTTCGTTTGTTTCAACATGATCGACCACTAAAATAGGGTCTTTACTCGGCAAACGGCTAAAAGGCAGTAGCCATTGTTTAGATTTTGTAATGGTTTCCGTCCAGTAATCTGTATATGGGCTGATTGGTTTGCCATTCGTAGTGACCCAATTCAATAAACGATTATCCGGTAGCTCAATTGATCCGGACTTGATCTTGATGCTATGAGTATTGTCAGCTTCTACTTGGGCGATAGCGAAGGGTTTACCAAATTCAGCCGTTAATAGCTTACATGTGTCTTGCAAGAGCTGGTTGACCTCTGTGGCGAGAGCCAGGGTCTCTGCCAGTGTTCTGGCGAACTGGGCGTGTTTTGTAGCGATTGAGGATTGCAGCGTTTGAAATTTAAGTTGTTTGACCAGTGAGGCAATCACCATGGAAACGATCAAAAAACAGATCAAGCTTGTCCATGACTGAATATGCGCAACTTCAAAGGTATAGCGGGGTTCGGTGAAAAAATAGTTAATCACGAGAAATGAAAGAAACGCTGTGACGGAGGCGACGGTAAATTCACAAAAATATGCAGCCGCCACTACAACCAGCAGATTTAATAAGGTGATGCCAGTAATACCTAATGTGCTAAAGAAGTTGTAGTTAACCGCAGTGACAATGGTTAATAAAATCAGCATGCTTAAAAGCTGTAAGCACTGTTTTTGCATTCACAAACTCCTCATTCATACAGTAACCAGGTTACTTATGGATATTACGCAGTGACGTATATCAAAGGCATAAACATGTTGAGTGTGATTAATCCTTAATCTAACTTAGATTCATCTTCTGCGTCATGTTCTTGAGCTTCACTGTCCTGTGTGGATGGCAGGCTGTCTTGCATCATCAATTTCCGACTATCCGGTGTTTCCAAACTGACTCTGCCAATAGCCCCACTGCGGTAATCTGTTAGGAACGCCACTGCAGTTTTTTCCATATCCCATAAACCATCGTGGCGTTTGTAAGAGCGGCGTTTGGCAATCGCTTCCAGTAAATCTACACCATCAATTTTGGTGACGTCGATTTTCATGGCATCAAGCTTATAGCGGGCATTGAGCAGTGCAGGGTAGCTCTTGAGCAAGTTATCCGCTAAGAATAATGCTACGTCCTCATCAATGACTGCGTTGCGGCCAATAGCATGGCTGGCAGCCAGCATATAGCCATCGGATTCATATTGAATTTTCGGCCACATCATGCCCGGTGTGTCGGTGATGCTCATGGTTTCGCTTAAATCAAAACGCTGCTGGCTTTTAGTGACGGCAGGTTCATCACCAACTTTAGCCACACGGCGATTGAGCAGGGCGTTCATAAGTGTAGATTTGCCTACGTTAGGGATGCCCATAATAAGCATGCGCAACGGCTTTAAATGCGTGCCGCGGTGTGGTGTCAGGCCAAGGCAAAGCTTAGGAATTTTATTGGCTTCACCGGGTTTTTTGCATGAAAGCGCAACTGCTTTAGTATTAGGCTGGCGGTTAAAGTAGTTAAGCCAAGCTTCAGTGGCTTTGGGGTCGGCCAAATCAGATTTGTTGAGAATCTTTAAATTAGGCCGTTGGCGAAACAGGCGCATCTCATTGATGACAGGGTTATGGCTAGCCTCTGGCACGCGTGCATCCAGCACTTCAATGACAATGTCAGTGAACTCCAAGGTTTCTTCTGCCTTTTTACGGGCTTGGGTCATGTG
>DATHWP010000118.1:0-9906 GCA_035460505.1 Methyloradius sp.
AATATCCGCATGACCAGTTTTTCGCCAAAAGCTGTCGGCATGGTAGAGAGACGCAACTCAACTTCTGAACCTTCTGCTGTCACTGTTTTGATACGGCCATCCTGTGGGCGACGTTTTTCTACCATGTCCATACGGCCCAATAGCTTGATGCGGCTGGTGATGGCATTCATGATGGTGGAAGGCAATTGATAGACCTGATGCAACACACCGTCGATACGGAAGCGCATCACACCAAGCGTGCGGCGTGGCTCTAAATGAATATCACTGGCGCGTTGCTCAAACGCATATTTGAACAACCAGTCCACAATGTTGACGATGTGTTGTTCGTTCGCATCCAGATTCTTGTTTTTGCCTAGCTCAACCAACTGCTCAAAGTTTTGTACACCCAGTATTTGGCCAGCTTTGGCAATGGTGGCTACATTGATGGAATTGGCAAGGTTATAAACTTCGGGCAAGTAACGTGTAATTTCCAGAGGGTTTGCCACGACCAGCTTGATTTTCATGCGCAGGATGCGTTCTAGATCAGGGATCCAGTCAATCTGGAAAGGCTCTGCAGTTGCAATAGTTGCTTGTTCATTGCCGACTTTTACAGGCATGATCTTGAGGCGTTCAGCGTAATTTTTTGAGACAACCTTGGCAATAGTCCCAAAATCCATATTGAGCGGGTCAATGTGGTAGTAATCAAGTCCAGCATGCTTGGCCAGCCAGATAGTTAACGCTTCAACGGTCAGGGTTTTGGCAGGTGCGGAGAGATTTTTCCACTTTTGCTCACCGATAATCACAATCGGGTGCAAATTGGTGCTATCCATCTTGCGGTCTTTGTAGAGTTTCTCGGCTTGGTCTTTGTCGATCAGGCCATCGTTCACCAGCAAGCGTAATACATCCCCTAGGGTCAATTTCCCCTCAAGTGTTTTTACGATGGTTGCTGATTTACTCATGCGTGCAGTCTTTCAATGATTAACTTACTCAAATTCTATGCTAATTAAAGCGTTATCTCTTTAAAACGTAAAGATAAATCTATGGCCTGTACGTGCTTGGTGATGGCGCCTATGGAAATCCTATCTACACCCGTTTGTGCGATGGCCAGCACGTTATCCAGATTGATGCCGCCAGAGGCTTCCAGAATGGCTTTGCCTGCATTGAGTTTTACAGCCTCAGCTAATGTTGGGATATCAAAGTTATCCAGCAATATCAGCTTGGCGCCGGCATGTAGCGCACTCTTGAGCTGGTGCAGGTTTTCAACTTCGATTTGCACTGTTATATTGGCATTCGATGTATCTCTAACTTCATCCGCCGCACTTAACACAGCTTCGATACTGCCAGCTGCTGCAATGTGGTTTTCCTTGATTAATATCCCGTCATACAAGCCTAGTCGTTGATTTAAGCCCCCACCAATAGTCACCGCATATTTTTGTGCCAGGCGTAATCCAGGTAGTGTTTTTCTGGTGTCTAGAATGCGTGCTTTTGTTGTCTTGATGGCATCAACATATTGTTTGGTATGTGTAGCCGTAGCCGAGAGTAATTGTACGAAATTCAGGGCTGTGCGCTCAGCGGTGAGTATGCTGCGGGCATTACCCTGTATCTCACATATTGCTTGATTTGGCGCTACGGTTTCACCTTCGGCAATATGCCATTTAATTTCAACTTCTGGGTCAATTAGGTCTATAGAGGCTTCAAGCCAAGGCAAGCCACAGATGACGGCGTGTTCACGGCTAATCAAAGTTGCACTTGCAGTTTGTGTTGTGGGGATGAGATGTGCGGTTAAATCGCCAGTGGCTATGTCTTCTGCCAACGCTTCGCGCACGTTGTTTAATAATGCCGTTTGTAGCGCGGGGGAAAGATTGGTTAACAATTGTGAGCTCATGATTTCTATTATAATGTGCGTTAGCCGCTAATCTATAGCTTAAAGGGCTTAAGCCCTTCAATTCTTGATGAAATCAACTTTATGAAACTTCTGTACTCCCTCGGCAGCCCTTATGCCCGCAAAGTGCGCATTGTCGCTAGTGAAAAACGTATTGAAATCGAGATGGTGCCAGTGGTGCTTGCCGCCGCTGATTCTCCTGTCACTCAGCATAATCCACTCGGCAAAATCCCCGTATTGATTCTGGATGACGGCGATAGCCTGTTTGATTCGCGCGTGATCGTTGAATACCTTGATCACCGCACGCCAGTTGCCCACCTGATTCCGCAAGACCATACGCTGAAAATACAGGTCAGGCGTTGGGAAGCCTTGGCCGATGGCGTATGCGATGCAGCAATATTAGCCATACAAGAAAGTCGCAGGCCTGAAGATAAGCAAGATGCAACAGTCATCACAAAACAGCAGGGCAAAGTGGAGCGTGGATTAACTGCCTTGAATCAGGAGATTGCTGGCAGAAAATGGTGTGTGGGTGATAGCTTCAGTCTGGCGGACATCTCTCTAGGCTGTATGCTTGGTTATCTGGCTTTACGTATGCCTGAAATCGAGTTGGCAGTTCAATATCCAAACCTGGCAAGGCATTATGCTGAGTTGATGAAGCGTAAAGCGTTCGCCGATACAATCCCAGTTTAAGTGCTAAATGGCGGCAGTGATGATGCCGCCACCCAGGCAGACTTGGCTCTCATAGACAACTGCTGACTGCCCAGGCGTAATCGCCCACTGTTTCTGGCCAAACTTAATTTCTGTGAAGTCGTTATTTAGTGCGTCAATTTCACACGGCGCATCGGCTTGGCGATAGCGTGTTTTGGCCGCATATACCCAATGTGTTTCAGGCTCGTGTCCAGCAATCCAGTGCAATTGGCTGGCTTGCAGACCATCGTTAAGCAATAAAGGGTGTTCATGGCCTTGCACTACTGTGAGTATGTTTTTCTCCATATCTTTGGCCGCAACAAACCAGGGTTCACCATTGCTTTCTCGTGAACCACCGATTTTCAGGCCTTGGCGTTGCCCTAAAGTGTAGTACATCAAGCCTTCATGCTGGCCGACCACCTTACCTTCAGGTGTTCGCATCTCACCTGGTTCACGCGGTAAATAACGCGCGAGAAATTCCTGGAATGGGCGCTCACCAATAAAGCAAATGCCAGTCGAGTCTTTCTTTTCGGCATTGATTAAACCAGCTTTTCGCGCAATTTCACGTACTTCGCGTTTTAGCATTTTTCCTAGCGGAAATAGTGTTTTTGAAAGTTGTGCCTGATTCAGCCTGTATAGGAAGTAACTTTGGTCTTTGCTACCATCTTCGGCTTTGAGTAGCTGAAACAAGCCATTTTTTTCTCGTACTTGTGCATAGTGCCCTGTGGCAATCAGGTCGGCACCCAAGCCCATGGCATGGTCGAGAAAAGCCTTAAACTTGATTTCGGCATTACATAAAATATCTGGATTCGGCGTGCGGCCAGCTTTGTATTCAGAAAGAAAATTCGCAAACACACGGTCTTTATACTCTGTGCTGAAATTGACGGCCTCGATTTCAATACCGATTTTGTCGGCAACGGAAACGGCATCAATCAGGTCTTGCTTGGACGAGCAGTATTCATCAGTGTCGTCATCTTCCCAGTTTTTCATGAAGAGACCGGTGACGTCATAACCCTGCTCTTTTAGCAGCAAGGCAGTAACTGATGAATCTACGCCGCCAGAGAGGCCGACCACTACTTTTTGTTTAGCCATGATTTTTTCATTCTATTTCAGTGCGATATATGCGTAATCACACTGAGTGGAAAACGTTGCCCTGCCAGATAATCCTCTACACATCTCAATACTTGCGGGCTGCGTAGCCTGTGTTGATTGGCTTTGATTTCACCTGCATCCATCCAGACCGCACGAATGATGCCCGCATCCAACTTTTGTTTTGCATCATGCGCAATGATGCTAGCAATAAAGGCAAAACGCATATAGGTGATTTCTTTTTCGGCCAATCGCCACTGGTAGATGCCCAGCAGAGCTTCTGGCTGAACGGTGTAGGCAGACTCTTCCTGAGTTTCACGAACTACCGCTTGTAGCAAGGTTTCGCCATCTTCAAGATGCCCCGCAGGTTGATTGAGTCTGATGCCATCAGCCGTATCTTCTTCAACCATTAGAAATTTCCCATCAATTTCTACAACTGCTGCCACCGTAGTGTTGGGCTTCCAGATCATTGAAGTCACTTCACATTAAAAGGCGTATTTTACAGAGCAAGTGCTAACTAGACCAGCTTGCATTATTAAGCAGCCAGTTTAGGAAACAGCCCAATCAAGCCATGCGCAATAAATTCAACGGCCATGGCTGCGAGTATCAAGCCCATCAGTCTAGTGACGATGGTGATGCCGATAGTGCCTAGTTTCTGTCCAATCCTGACCGATAGTTTTAGCGTGACCCATATCAGGCAGCACACGACAAAGACAGGGATTGCCAGTAATAAATGCCAAATAAAACCGCTGTTTTGTTGTGCCGAGATAATCATGCTGCTGATTGCGCCAGGGCCAGCCAACAGCGGTATTGCTAGTGGAACGACTGCAATCACTTCTCGCTCTGAAACGGCTTGGGCTTCTTCAGGTGTTTGTCGGCTGTGGGTAAGCTTGCCGTGCAACATGGAGATAGCAATCAACATTAATAGAATTCCGCCGCCGACTTGAAAGGACGGGATGCTGATGCTAAAGAAGTCCAGAATCTGGTCGCCTAGAAATGCGGAAATCAACAGCACGAAGAATACTGTAATGGCTACGGTATTGGCTGTTCTTGAGCGCTCTTGTTTGCTCCATCCGTCAGTGGCGCTGATAAAAATAGGAACAATCCCTATTGGGTTGACGATAGCGAATAGCGCAATCCCGATTTTTATTAAAGCAGACCACTCATGCATAAATATTCCTTAAATCCATTCTTTTAAATTGGAAACTGGTTGTTGAAGTAGGGTGCAATCAGTTAATATCCAGTTAATTGTTAATAAATTGTAACGATTTGATTCTGATTGTTGCATATGACTCAAATTGGCTAAAGTGGCCTAATGCAACAGTTTGAAGCAAAAAAGCATTATTGGAATGAATAAAAAAATTTATCTCGCATCGCGATCACCTAGAAGAGCAGAAATACTCTCGCAATTAGGTGTCAGTTTTGAAGTGTTGCCAGCAGATATTGATGAGTCAGTACAAGCGTTTGAATTACCTGATGCTTATGTGATTCGGTTGGCAGAAGAGAAGGCTTTAGCATGTTTGAACTATGTAAAAAACAACGCATTGCCTATGCTGCCGATACTGGCAGCAGATACGACAGTCGCGTTGCATGATCTGGTATCTAACAGTTGGCACATTCTGGGAAAGCCTGAAGATGCTAAGGATGCTGTTGCCATGCTGAAAAGTATGTCTGGTCAATCGCATTACGTACATACAGCAGTTGCTATGCTGACTACCCAAGGTACGTTTAGTCGCTTATCTTCTACCCAAGTCGAGTTCGCTGAGTTGGCAGATGAAGAAATAAACGCTTATGTGGCTTCTGGTGAGCCTATAGACAAGGCTGGTGCTTACGGCATACAAGGTTTGGCCAGTACATTTATCAAAAGAATTGATGGTAGTTACTCTGGTGTCATGGGGCTGCCGATTTTTGAAACTAGCCAGTTGCTTAAACAAGCGGGCATCGATTTGCTATGACTGAAGAAATCCTCATCAACTACACGCCGCAGGAAACGCGTGTTGCCATTATTGAAAATGGTATTGTGCAAGAGTTGCATGTTGAGCGGCAGAGTTCTTCCAGCCTGGTGGGGAATGTCTATCGCGGTACTGTTTGCCGTGTGTTGCCTGGCATGCAGTCTGCATTTGTTGATATTGGTTTGCAGCGCGCGGCTTTTTTGCATGTGGCCGATGTGGAGGATTGCAACGAAGGCGAAACTCAAAAGAATATTCAAGATGTGCTGCGCGAAGGTCAATCATTGATTGTACAGGTCATTAAGGAGCCGATCGGTAGCAAGGGTGCTCGGCTCACTACGCAAATCAGTATTGCTGGCCGCTTCCTCGTTTACCTACCGCAACAAGATCATATCGGCGTCTCTCAACGTATTGCGGATGAAGCCGAGCGTGAGAAATTACGTGATCGATTGGTGAAGCTGCTCCCTGAAAATCACAAGGGTGGATACATCATTCGTACCATGGCTGAAGATGCTACTGATGAGGACTTAAAGTCCGATGTTGTTTATCTGCATAAGGTTTGGGAGAACATACAATCTGCCAGTAAAAGTGCGGCAACGCGCACACTCGTCTTTCAAGATCTAAACCTTTGCATGCGCGTATTGCGTGATGTGGCAAGTGCCGACACCAAACGCATATTTGTCGATTCGCGTGAGAATTTTCAGCAACTGCTGGCCTTTGCAACTAGCTATACCACCACGAATGCCAGCCTGCTTGAGCACTATCAAGGTGAGCGCCCACTCTTCGATACATACAATGTAGAAGCTGAGATCGCTAAAGCGATGTCGCGAAAAGTGGAGCTTAAATCGGGTGGTTATCTAATCATTGACCAGACCGAAGCACTGACCACAGTGGATGTGAATACAGGTGGTTTTGTCAGCGGAATCAACCTAGCAGATACCATATTCAGAACTAATATCGAGGCCTGTAAATGTATTGCGCGTCAGCTGAGATTACGTAATCTTGGCGGCATTATCATCATCGATTTTATTGATATGGATGATGATGAGCAGCGTACAGCTGTGTTGGCGGAGTTAAATCTTGCTGTAGCCAGTGATCGCACAAGAATCAGTGTGAGTGGGTTTTCGGCGCTAGGCTTGGTAGAAATGACCAGAAAGCGCACTCGGGAAAGTCTATCGCACATTCTGTGTGAGGCATGTTCATACTGCAAAGGCAGTGGCGCATTAAAAACGGCACAAACCGTTTGCTATGAGATTCTGCGCGAAATTTTGCGTCAAGCACGTCAGTTTGATGCTAAAGAGCTAAGGGTACATGCGGCCAAGAAAGTGATTGATTTGCTGCAAAGTACAGAGTCGCAAAGTTTGACCAACTTGTCTGAATTCATTGGTAAGCCGATTTCACTGCAAATTGAAGACCAGTATGGACAAGATGCATTCAATATCATCTTGGTTGAGAACAGACAAAAAGCTGTGATGTAAACAGCTGAATTAAACGCTGACGCGGTGGTCTGCCAATGGGGATTGATTCAGCTTAACAGTATCCATAAAGTCAGGCGCAGCAGCGGGCACTGGTTTTTGAGTCTCGGCAATGGTTTCAACTGCGACTGATTTTGATGCTTTTACCAGTTTTAAAAGCATCTGGTCGAGTTGTGTGCTTTGTTCTTTCAATAAAGCAAATTCTTTAGTGAGTTTATCAAGATTAGCTTGTAATGTTTGCTGATCTTGATGCGCTTGCATCAATGATTGCGTACGTTGATCCAAAATCACTTTATGCTCGGCAATCTGTTGTTTGAGTGGTTTAAGCACCATATTGAACCACTGCTCACATTCTCTGAAAGCACTCGCAAATATGCTTTGCACCTCCCCACCAATATGGTGGTAGAACTTCCTCACCAAAAACCTTTTTTCGGTCATCACATTCACTGGGTTATTACAGAACTCTTCTGTTAGTTTATCCAGACCATGCATGGCCTTAGTAAAGCTATCCATTGAGAGTGGAGCCGGCGTACCAATATCAAACCCATGCGCTTTTTTAAATAACTCGTAAAGCTCATCTGCAGATTTTTTGATATTCGAACCCTGTAGCGTGATTCTGTCGCCCAATTCAGTTGTTTGCTTGATCAGCGACTTAAGGCCAAGATTCAAGCCGATTGTAGTCCAACTATCCCCGATCTCTTCGCGGCTCATTTCAAGCAGTGTATTTAAGTAATCCTGATTGAGTTGAGAGAGTAAGTTTTCTGCAATCTTGTTAATTTCCTGGCTACCTACATTGAAGGTTCTCACCGAGCCTTCATAAAGCCTGCGGTCAGCATCTACTTTTGAAAGTATTGCTTGTACTTCGCCTGTATTCTTGCCACGCAGACTTTCTAACTCTAAGGCCTGTTCACGTGTTGCAATCAGCCGCTGCTGCGCGACTTTGCGCGAAGCTTTCAGCATATTGGTAGTTTCGTTGATGACAGTATGGCTTAAAATCTCATGCTTGGCGCCAATCACACTCTCAGCAAGCAACTGCTCTACTTGCTGGATACCACTTCTGATAAGCAGCGCATCATCTTTCTTGATTTTTGCTACCAGGGCTTTTTGAGCCGAAATCGCCAGCACCAGCGAAGTGGGCAGTTTAAGCTGGCGCGCCGTATCATCGATTTGCGATTGAATCATGGCGGCGATTTCATCTGCCGTCTTCATGTCATCCCACAAGATGTCAATTTTGTTCAACACTGCGATTTTGCGGCTAGCGCGATTGCGGATGTAGTCAGTCCAAATTTGCATATCGGACTTGGTTACGCCCGTATCAGTTGCTAACAGGAAAATAACGGCATGCGCATTGGGGATGATACGTAGAGTGAGCTCTGGCTCAGTGCCCAAAGTGTTGAGGCCAGGGGTATCGAGAATCACCAAGCCACTTTTGAGTAACGGATGTGGGTAATTAATCAACGCATGGCGCCAAACAGGAATATCTACCTTACCTTTAGAGGCGAGTGCTTGAACCATGACAATGTCTTCTTCGTTCCACAAGCCAAGTTCACGCGCGACATCCAAAGACACTTCTTTTTGTTGTACGACAGTAGAAAAAGCCTCTTTCATCAAGTCGGGAGAGTTTAGATCAAGACGTAGCTTGGTCCAGTTATTCGGATTGGATTTGAGGAAGGTTAATGTATCGTCGGTTTTGCGGGTTTCAATCGGCAATAACTTAATGCAGGGTTCTTCTTTGTCAGACCAGAAAATCTCGGTCGGGCACATGGTCGTACGGCCAGGGTCTGAGGGTAGCAGGCGCTGATTAAAATCTGAGAAAAATAGCGCATTGATGGTTTCAGTTTTGCCGCGTGAAAATTCGGCGACAAAAGCTAATACGATTTGATCTTTTTTAAGTGTTTCTGACATGTCATACAGGCGTAAATCCTGCAACGCGTCAGCGGTTTTAGTGGCGTCCAGCCAGTCACGATAATCAGAGATGGTTTGCGAAACATCGTCTCGCCATATCTGAAATGCGCCTATCTGGTTAAGTAAGTTGGCACTCATTCATCGCGACTTATTTTTTGAAGGCCTGTTTTGCGGATGTGGCTTGCTGATTTTCAGGCTTTAGCAATGCTGTGATTTTCATCATCACTTACCTCTCATCCCTGATTTTGGTCAGCATATATTGCGAACCATAGACTATTGATTATTATTTATAAATTTAGATTTAACTCTAAATCAATTTGAGTAAAAATACCAAGAAAATTGCATCAAAAACGATGTTTTTCAGCCCTATTTGCATTCTATCGTTATATTTCCAGTCAGAGTGCTATAGATCAACCGTTTATCTGGTAAAAAAGCCACTCATCTGCTAATTAAACTATTCGCCAAGCATTGGTCGAAATGGGCGACTTAAGCGCAGAAATTAAGTGGCTTTTGTGTAGCGCACTAACGGCTAAAACATTCTGGAAAAATATAGCTCTAGCGGCATGATGAATAGCATGATGAGTAACTGCGCTCCGATGAGCACCACAATCGGCGACAAATCAAAACCACCGACTAACGGTATCAGTTGCCTGAGTGGTTTAAGCACTGGGCGAGTAAGTGCATCCAGCACTGGTGCAACAGGTGAATATGGGTTCACCCAGCTTAATACCGCCTGAATGACGGTAGCATAAAGAAAAATGTAGATACTTAACTTCACGATGTCAGTGATAGCAAGCCCAAGGAGTGCAACCCACACGCCAGTCCCCGCAACGAGAAAAGGAAAGTCAGCAAGCCAGCGCAAGCCAAACTCAATGATCCACTCAGCAATCAATGCCAGTAGCAGCGTTGATAAATCAAAGCCTTTCCAACTGGGGATGAT
>DATHWP010000119.1:0-9769 GCA_035460505.1 Methyloradius sp.
AGTGATGAGCGAGGCGGACCATTTATCTTGTCACCCGATGTCGGCTCACAACCAGGAATGAGAGTGAAATAGCTGTATCAAAATATAGAAATAAAAAAGCCCAGCGAAGCTGGGCTTTTTTATTTCAGAAAATTAGCTTACTTCTTTGCATCTGTTTTAGTGGTGCCGCTAACTGTTACTTCAGCACGAATCTTATCAATCGATTTTTTACCAAACCCTTTAACTTTATCCAAATCATCTACAGACTTGAACGGAGTTTTAGCGCGATAAGCAATAATTGCATCCGCTTTGGCAGGGCCAACACCTTTCACTGATTCAAGCTCAGATTTGGTGGCGGTGTTCAAGTTAACAGCAGCTAAAGCGCTGGATGAAAAGCCAAATAAAGAAAGGCTTAGAATAGTAAATAAAACAACTAACATTTTTCTCATTTTTATTTCCCTTAGTTATAAATGTAAATTTGCGACTCATTAAGAATAGTCGCGTAAATATATTACCTTGTTAGACTTTGTTTGCAAATTCTAATGCTTGATGTCAACGAGTTAACATAGCAAGCATTAATTAAGCTGACTTTGAATTGTGATATTTCATGAAGCTAAAACACATGAGGCTTCAACCTCAGGATTACCCTCCGCGCATTAGTTTCAATATAATTGATGAGTTATCAACTAGTGATAAGACATACGAAATCAATATGACGTTACCAGCACAAAATATGGATCACGTACTTAAAAAAGTTGTGATTCTGGTTGCACTTGCTAATCTAGCCTATTTTTTCGTTGAATTTGCAGTGGCGCGCAGCATAGGGTCAGTCTCTTTATTGGCAGACAGTATTGATTTTCTGGAAGATGCTTCAGTCAATTTTTTGATCGCCATTGCCATCGGTTGGTCAATGAAAAACCGTGCGCGGCTCGGTATGGTGTTGGCTGCAATTTTATTAGTGCCTGCGCTAGCACTTTTATGGACGGCCTGGCAAAAATTCAATGCGCCATCGGCGCCTGAGCCTTGGTTATTGTCAATCACGGGTTTTGGCGCGCTGATTGTGAATGTGAGTTGCGCGTTCACTTTGGCACGCTTCAGACATCACAGCGGCAGCCTAACGCGCGCTTCATTTCTATCAGCTCGCAATGATGCTTATGCCAATATCGCTATTATTTCTGCTGGTCTAGTTACTTTGAGCTGGAATTCGGGTTGGCCTGACCTGGTAGTAGGCTTGGGCATTGCCACCATGAATGCCGATGCAGCGAAAGAAATCTGGGAAGCTGCCCGCGAAGAGCATAGGATTGAAACGCAACTGCCAGAAGCATGAATGTTGCTAAGCCTGAGCCATTAAGGCTTTTTAAGATTAGTTAAAGATTGCTTGCAAGGCGATTCAGCAGATGAATCGCCAGTATCAATAAATGGCAGTATGGCGGCGAATGGATTGATGATTGCCAAGGCTAGGCCACCTAAAACTCTCGCTGCAATGGGCCCGCCTTCTGGTGAGGCTTTAGGGTCGCTAAATGTGCCTGTGACATGAATGGGGGAGCGTGCGGTGAGTGGTGACATATTCTTGGGTTTTGCCGTCAGCCTGAGATTGAGGCTCTCTTTAGCCAGGCTTAAGTTGCCGTCGATCAACACCAGGGTAACGGGCGTATCAATCATCGCAACAGTCGGTTCAACTAAGCCTTTAGTGGCTTTTAAGTCTATTACAGCGCATTGCATGGGTAGTGATTCATCACCCCTGATCAGCATTCCTAAGCCTTGTGCAATATCCAGCCCCAAGACTTCAATTATCAAGTGAGAAATGCTGCCATTTTGAATCACCATGGCAATGTCGCCATCGAGCGAACCTAGTAGCTGGGCGGTGGAGTTGCCAGTACCTGATAAATTGGTTTTGCCATTAAGCTGGCCTGTAACATAAGCGGGCGGAGCATCTTTCTTGCCCTTATTTTTAGCCTCTTGTTTTCGCTCTTCAGATACTTTTAGCCATTTCTCAAGATTAATGTTTTTCCACACTAAATCTATTTTCCATTTTGGCATTACAGCCGTGATAGGTTGAGTGGCTGGTGCAGTATTATCTGCATGCGCATCCACTGAAATCAGGCCAGAAAGGCTGCCATCTGCGGTTTTAGCCTCAATCTCTGAAAGCGTTAATTTGCCATTTTCGATGCCTAGATCAGCCTTGAATGGTGAAATAGGGTGGTTAAATGCGTTGCCCAGTTCAACATAAGTCAAATCAACTTTAATTTGTGCATTCAGCTTGTTGAGTGATGGCAGGTCAATCGGGCGGTCTGGAATTGCACGGTCAGATCGAATTTTTGATTTTGAGCCATCTTCATTTCTGGTACCAAACGCTGGTGCCAAATCGGCAAGATAGAATTGCGAGCCTTTCAATGAGCCTGTTAATAGTGGCTTGGCTGGCCTAGGGTCGTAGCGAAAGTCACCTGATAAACTACTGCGCCCAACGGTTGCCGAGGCAACATTGATGAGCCAAACCACATCATCTTTCTCAATATTTCCACTCAGTTTGAATGGGTCTGTTGTCGGTAAAGGAGTATTCACCAAATCGCCCAAAGTGCCGAGTGAGGCGCCTTTAATATTAAATGCGCCTTTAATATCTTGTTTGCCAAACAGGTCTGATGCGGTCCCCTTAAAGTCTGCATGGATGCCGCCATAATCAAGCCACAAAGTGGTTGCAATGGCAGGTGAGGTGGCATCTTGTGTCGCGATCGGCAAAAAACCATCTGTATTGATTTTGCCAGTAAGAGGTTTCTGCCGAAAATTACCTTTCACTAGAATACGTGACGTCGGCGTGCTATCGCTTGCGCCTTCGTCTGTATTGAATGACATATTGAGGTCTGACTGTGTGATAGGGTCGTCAAATTTTGCTGCCCCATTTTTTACAATCAAGGTTTCGATGATAGGAATCGGGCTTGATGGAGTATCGTCATTCTTGAATTGCCATGTGGCGTGGCCATCAGCATGGCGAAGCAAGTTAGCATTTATATCATTTACGCGTAGCGATTTAATACGAAAAGGCTCAGTTGATTTGAATTGAATGAGGTCGCGGTAGCGCAGTGATAATTCGACATTTTTAGCATCGACTAAATAAGCCGTATCGAAACCTGCAGGCGCTGCGATATATAGCCCGCCAAGCGCTAACTTAATACCGCCAATGAAGTGTAGCTTGAAAGGCGCATCAAGTCTGACAGTGCGTTCCAGATTGCTAGAAAGTAATTTTTCTGCGGGTGCACGCAAAAAAGGCCAGCCTGCAATTTCGCAGGCGGCGATGGCTAAAATGCCCGCAATTAAAAACGACAATAAAACCCTTGAGACTGAAAATAGTCTGGGCTTGGGTTTTGAAGGTTTATTGGGTGTTGCTAAAGTCATTAGGTAGCCTCTATTTTAAGCTTCATCATATCCTTATGATGTGCCTTTGACTTTAGGACTAAGCGTCCGCTCGGTGTAGGAGTTTTCTGACAAACACATCATCGGCGCATGCTGTAAATCGTTAATGCACATCCGCAGACTGCAACCATGGCACCAGCCAGCGCAACACTTTGCAGGCCCAAGCCGAAGTGAATCACAGCGCCACCGAGAAAGGCACCTGTAGCATTGCCGAGATTAAATGCGCTCTGGTTAACAGTAGATGCCATTAAAGGAGAATCTCCAGCGCGTTGCATGGCATTGGTCTGCAAGCCCGGGCCGACCGCAAAGCTGGCAATACCCCAGATGAAAATGGTAATTAAAGCGGGGATTGTAAATTGCATGCTCCAAGCGAATATCGCACTCAGTATTGCCATGCCGACCAGCGATAAGGTAATGGTCGGCAGCAATTTCCAGTCTGCGAGTTTGCCACCAATATTCAGGCCTATGGTTGCGGCAACGCCCATCGCCACTAATACAACGCTCACCATGTGAGGCGATAAGCCAGATTGGTCTTCTAGGATGGGAGTAATGTAGGTGAATACCGTAAACACGCCAGCAAAACCGACTGCGGTGATGGCCATTGCTAGTAAGACATCTCGCCCCATCACAGCGCGCATCTCGGCACGGAGATTGGTTGCTGGCATGGCTGATAAGTCGGGGATGTAGCGCCATACTGCAAAAATGGCTAGTAAGCCACAGGCAGACACTGTCCAGAATGGAATACGCCATGAGGTAAGTTGGCCTAACAATGTGCCTAGTGGCACACCCAATACATTGGCGAGTGTGAGTCCAGTGAACATCAATGCAAGGGCGCGTGAGCTCTGCCCTGCAGGCGCGAGATAGAGGGCAACCACCGCTCCTATACCAAAGAAAGAGCCATGGCTCAGCGCCGTGAATATGCGTGCCGCGGCCAGCATCTCATAGTTTGGCGCCATGGCACACAATGCATTGCCTAATGCAAAAATCGCCATCAACATTAACAGTGTTTTCTTGCGCGGCATGCGAATCGTCCATGCGACCATCAAAGGGCCGCCAACGACAACACCCAATGCATAAACCGTGACCAGATTACCCGCTGCGGGGATAGATACGCTGAGATCACGCGCAATATCTGGCAATAAACCCATTGGTAAAAACTCGGTCATGCCGATGCAGAACGCACCTGCTGCCAATGCCAACATCCAACTACCCATTTGTTACTCGTTTCTTCAATATTAAAATTAGTGGTAATTGGGGGATTTCTTTATCCATTATTTTGATTACTTAGCATGGCACGTATCTGTGCCATGCGCTCCTTACCGTGTTCCTTGCTGGTCGCGGGATCAGCTGCAGGGCCGCCAAAATGACGTACATCATCTTGCGGTAATTCGGCCAGAAAACGACTAGGCTCACAGATTTCTGTCTCGCCAGCACGTTTGCGTTTCTTGCACCATGAAATATTGAGCGATTTTTGCGCACGGGTAATGCCTACGTACATCAGACGCCGCTCTTCTTCAATCTTGCCAGGCTTTAATTTGTCAGCCTCGACGCTTTCACGATGCGGCAATATGCCTTCTTCCACACCAATCAAAAATACATGGCCGAACTCCAGACCCTTCGCAGCATGAAGCGTAGAGAGCTTAACGGCATCCGGCTCGCCGTTTTCGCGGCCTTCGAGCATGCTCATGAGCGAGATCATTTGCGTGAGTTGTAGCAAATTACGTTCTTCATTGGCGTCGTCACCTTCGCCTTTTTTGGTCAGCCAACCTGTGAAGTCGAGCACGTTTTTCCATTTAGTCTCAGCGGCGCGCGGCTCTTCACTATCGTAAAGAAAAACTTCGTACTGAATGGTATTTAACAGATCAGTCAGCACTTCACCTGCTGGATCACGTTCGGCACGCTCCTGAATTTTATTGATGTACTGGCAAAAATTAAGCAAATCTTCAAGCTGACGATTACCCAATTCACGTTGAAAATCGCCTTCAAAGGCAGCTGCGAATAATGATATTTTGTGCAAACTGGCGTATTCACCCAGGCGTTCAAGCGTGGTATTGCCTATGCCTTTTTTCGGTGTGGTGGCTGCACGGATAAAAGCAGGGTCATCATCTTCATTCGCAATCAGACGTAAATAGCTGACCAGATCTTTAATCTCGGCTTTATCAAAAAACGATTGACCACCAGAAACCGTATAGGGCACTTTGTGGTTGCGCAGTTGCTGCTCGATGACTCGAGCTTGGTAGTTACCGCGGTATAGAATCGCATAATCCATGTGTTTGGTACGGTTTTCAAACTTGTGCGCCATCAGTTTCATGACTACTGCTTCTGCTTCATGCTCTTCGTCACGGGCGGCGCTGACTTGTATTAAATCCCCAGTGCCGAGGTCGCTCCAAAGCTTCTTTTCGAACAATTTTGGGTTATTGGCAATAACCTGGTTGGCGGCACGCAAGATACGTACAGTAGACCGGTAATTCTGCTCCAGCTTGATGACTTTTAAGCGACTGAAATCCTCAGTCAGTTGCCGCAGATTCTCAACATCAGCACCACGCCAGCCATAGATCGCTTGGTCATCATCCCCCACGGCGGTAAAGCGGCCTTCAATACCTGTTAGCATTTTTACTAGTTTGTACTGGCAGGCATTGGTATCTTGATACTCGTCAATTAGCAGGTACTTGAGCTTGCGCTGCCATTTGGCTAGGGCTTCCGGATGCTGCTCAAATAGCTCAACTGGTAGTTTGATCAGGTCATCAAAGTCCACTGCCTGGTAGGCTTTGAGTGTTTGCTGGTAAATCTGGTACACCTTGGCGGCCGCGTGAGTGAGTTCTTCGTCGGCTAGTTGTTTTGCTTGGTCGGGATTGATAAAAGCGTTTTTCCAACTCGAAATTTGCCACTGGGTTTTACGCAGCAGTTGCTTATCTGTGGTTGCAAGCACATCGGCGAGAATTTTGAAGCTGTCAGAAGAATCAAGTATCGAGAATTGAGGCTTATATCCCAGTAATGCAGCTTCTTGCCTGAGCATTTGCAAGCCGAGTGAGTGGAATGTAGCAATCGTCAAACCTTTGGTCGATTTGCTTTCCAGCATCTTGCCAACACGTTCCTGCATCTCACGCGCAGCTTTATTGGTAAAGGTGATGGCTGCAATCTCTTTAGGCAGGTAACCGCATTTTTCAATCAGGTAAACGATTTTTTGTGTGATTACGCGTGTTTTACCACTACCAGCACCAGCAAGCACTAATAAGGGGCCATCCAGATATTTAACTGCTTCGCGCTGTGGGGAATTAAGTGTGTCTAGCATTCGTTCTTTGGCATTGTTTCTTTAAATAGGATCTGAGGTATTGCTGTTGCTAGCGTGAAGCTAAATATAACAATCAGTAATGGATTAAGACTCTTGATTTTTTTCTTGGATTTCAGCTTCTTCAGTAAGCACTTCAGGCGCTATTGCTTCTGCAACGGGCATAGAGCTGACAACCATCTGATTGCGTGACTCTGGTGTTTCAAGACTCACACGGCCTAATGCTCCAGAGCGATAATCCACTAGCAAAGCCATGGCCGTTTTTTCCATATCAGCTTCACCACCTTTAAGGCGATATCCGCGGCGCTTTGCTATGCCTTCTAATAGATCAACGCCGTCCATTTGAGATACATCGATTTTGTAGCGTGCAGTCAATAGAGCTGGATAATTTTTGAGTAATAAATCGGCTAAAAATCTTGCGACATCTTCATCAATCACGGCGTTGCGGCCAATCGCGTGGCTGGCAGCAAGCATATAGCCATCGCTCTCGTACTTGATTTTTGGCCACATCATGCCTGGGGTGTCGGTAATGCTCATTTGCTCGTTGAGATCAAAACGTTGCTGGCTTTTAGTCACTGCGGGCTCATCGCCCACCTTGGCAATGCGGCGATTTAGCAGTGCATTCATCAGCGTACTTTTGCCTACGTTCGGAATGCCCATGATCATCATGCGTAGCGGCTTGATATGTGTGCCACGATGAGGTGCAAGTGCTAAGCAGAGTTTTGGGATTTTTGCAGCATCACCTGGTTTTTTGCATGAAAGTGCCACAGCTTTAACACCAGGAATTTTGTTGTAATAGTTGAGCCATGCTTGAGTGGCAGCAGGGTCTGCCAAATCAGCTTTGTTAAGAATTTTCAGGTTAGGGCGCTGGCGAAAAAGCCTGAGCTCCTCAATCATCGGGTTGTGGCTGGCTTCTGGCACGCGTGCATCGAGCACTTCGATGACTACGTCGATAAACTCCATGGTCTCGGCGGCTTTTTTCTTCGCCGAAGTCATGTGTCCTGGATACCATTGAATTGCCATATTGCCCCGCTTGAAAATCAGCACTGACTTTGTCAGCTTCGCCTTGCCGTGCACTATGCACTGTCTTCGGCTTGCTTTCGCGTCATTGCTGATTTTGAAGCGGGGCAAGAGCTCGAAGAATACTCAAAAGAAGCTATTTTATCATTTTGAGGCACTGTTTCTGGTTTTTATCTATGCGTATCTGCGATTATCTCAGGGCTATATCTTTTTGATTTAAAATGCGTACATGACACTTATCCCCGAAATCAAGCCTGAGCAGTCCATCGAACTGTTGAAAGCGCTACATATCCTGACGCGTGACGGAAAACTCAATCAGGACACACGCCGCAAGCTCAAACAGGTGTATCACCTTTACCATTTTATTGAGCCTCTGTTGGACGAGGTGTATGCAGATCAACCCAATCCTACGCTAGTGGATCATGGTGCTGGCAAGTCTTATCTGGGGTTTATTCTTTATGATTTGTTCATGAAGGCCAAGCAAGCAGGGCAGGTGGTCGGTATTGAAACACGTGCGGAACTGGTCGCTCAATCACAAGCCTTAGCCGCTCAACTAGGTTTTGATCGCATGGATTTTCAGCATTTAAGTGTTGAGGAGTCGATTACATCCAATGCATTACCTGAGCAAGTGGAAATAGTAACTGCACTGCATGCCTGTAACACAGCCACTGACGATGCGATTAAATTTGGGCTGGAAAAACAGGCTAAATTCATGGTGCTAGTGCCTTGTTGCCAAGCAGAAGTAGCCGAAGTATTACGAAAGCACAAGAATGAATCATTTGCCAAAACGGCCTTGTCGGAAATCTGGCGGCACCCAATCCATACACGGGAATTTGGAAGCCAGATTACCAATGTGTTGCGTTGCCTACAGTTGGAAGCACATGGTTATCAGGTGACGGTAACTGAGCTAGTCGGTTGGGAGCATTCGATGAAAAACGAGTTGATTATTGCCCGCTATAAAAATAGCCCGAGAAAGAATGCGCAAGCTCGCTTGGAGCAGATTCTGCAGGAGCTGAATCTGCAAGAGATGCATGATCGTTTTATCTATTAAATATCTCAAAATGAGGTTTCAAGGCTTGAGGCTAATTCGGCGTATCACTAAGCTTCAGTTTCCAACAATTTTAATTGTTGGAATCACTTATATTTTTGGCAATTTGGCTATTGCAGAGCCTTTAAGGCTGGAGCCAATATTCAAATATCAGATTACTACAGGCCCAGGCGCGGGTCAGTTTATCGAAGGAAATCCTCCTCATTTGGTACTGAATGGAGTAATCAAATATTACGATACACCTGAGGATGCATTTCTTGAATATCCAGCTTATCTGGAACAGGTAGTGGCTCCAATCGGAGAAATGACTTTCCAGCGTGCCAGTAACTTTCGCCCATCACCCAAGTCAGGCATAGTGGACGGGAAATATGATACTTATTGTTGGGACGTTTACAGGGAAATCAATGGCGTTTCTGTAGAACCTCTCATTTGTACTGGCAGTGTTTGGATGAAGCCTTTTTGCCCTGATCATTACCATTTGGAGCATACGTATTATCGTCAAGCTAATCGTTTTATCCATCAGTATAGTTGTGAGCAAGGTGAGAAACTACAAACAATAAACTCCCAAAATACAAATAATAAAAAACCTGAGAAACAACAGAATCTAAAATAAAGTAGGGCAGACTCAGCCAGCCTACTTTATTTTGAATCTAGCCTCTATTCAGCATTCGATTGAAGATTTGCTTTAATTTGCTCGTTTTTAAGCTACCGTAACTAATGGCATATTGCCGAGTAACTTCTGCCCCAAAGAAAAATATCTGTGCTGAGTAGTAAATCCACAATAGCAACGCAATCAGCGAGCCCGCTGCACCAAAGCTGGATGTGACTGCGCTCTTGCTGATGTAAATGCCAGCCAGATAACTCCCAAAGCTGAAAAGTATCGCGGTAAAGATCGCGCCTACCATCGCATCTTTCCATGACAGTAAAACATCAGGCAGCGTTTTGTAGATAATCGCAAAGATGCTGGCAATCACGCAAAACGAGACGAATGACGTAGCCACTGAAAATATATCCGAATAGTGCCC
>DATHWP010000120.1:0-3118 GCA_035460505.1 Methyloradius sp.
TGACTTTTAGAAGTTTTTATATCAGCCAAATTCTAGCATGATTACCCGGCTAATGAGCAGATTTAATGAGCTTCTCAACCATGTTTTAATGGTCAAGAAGCTGCATTGTTTTTATAGCTATTTTGTAAGGTAAGCCAGGTCGTTTTTGATGTCTTCAATGTGCTCTAAGCCGACGGCAATTCTAATCAAACCATCACCAATTCCTGCTGCAGCACGCGCTTCTGCACTGACACGACTATGGGTAGTCGTAGCAGGATGTGTAATCGTACTTTTTGCATCGCCTAGGTTAGCGGTGATTGAAATCATCCGTGTTGCATCAATCAACTGCCAGGCTGCATCTTTGCCACCTTTTACGTCAAAAGATACGATCGCTCCGCCGCTTTTCTGCTGCTGCATTGCCAACGCATGCTGTGGGTGAGAAGCCAAACCTGGGTAATACACTCGACTCACTTTAGGCTGCTGCTCCAACCACTGCGCCAGCGCCAATGCGTTGCGTGAATGTGCATCCATACGCACGTGCAAAGTCTCTAAGCCTTTTAAAAATACCCAGGCATTAAATGCACTCATGGTTGGGCCGGCAGTGCGTAAAAAGCCGTAAACCGGTTCTAGTACGTCTTTTTTACCTAGCACAGCACCGCCCAAGCACCGGCCATGGCCATCAATATATTTGGTAGCAGAATGAATGATAATGTCCGCACCCAAGTCTAGCGGCTTTTGTAAGGCCGGCGTGCAAAAGCAATTGTCTACAGCCAGCAACGCGCCTGACTGATGGGCAATACCAGCCAATTCTGCAATATCGCAAACTTCTGTGAGGGGATTAGAAGGCGTTTCCACAAAAAACAACTTGGTGTTTTTTTGTACTGCGGCTTTCCAGGCTTCAGGGTCCGTTAACGAAACGAAGGTCACTTGTAAGCCCCAGCGCGCTAGGATATTGCTGAACAACTGTACGCTTGTACCAAAGATACTGCGTGATGCTACAACATGATCACCAGTAGAGCACAAACCCATGACGCAAGCTAAAATTGCAGACATACCGCTAGAGGTTGCCACGCAAGTTTCCGCGCCTTCTAGTGCCGCCAGTTTATTCTGGAACATAGTCACTGTAGGGTTAGTAAAACGTGAATAGATATTGCCTGGCTCTTGCCCGCCAAAGCGCGCGGCGGCCTGCGCTGCATTCTCAAATACGAAACTTGATGTTAGGAATATCGCTTCTGAGTTCTCGCCAAAGGCGCTGTGCTCGCTACCTGCTCGGATAGAAAGCGTCTCTGGGTGCCACTGATGTGTTGATGGTTGTGTTGTTTTATTTGTCATTAAAATTCCAATACTAAAAATCAGTAAAATTTAAAGCTTTAAGCAAGGCTAGGCGCTAAATTATTTTTAAGCGCAGCATATGTTAGATATGTAAGCGAGAAAAATAATTTTGCAACAACGCATTGCAACAAGGTTTTAGTTTTACACATAAAAAAACCCGTTTAAGCATACATGCTAAAACGGGTTCTTTTTTTACTCGCTTTAGCTGTGTTTATAATGCGCCCGCAAGCTGAGTGTGGCCTTGATTAATTTTGGCAAACTCAAATCAGCGCAAATTCATATTAGCCCTATCGGCGCAAACCGTCAAGCCTCAACAACCTCATCTTCTTCATTAGCCCCTACTAAATTCAAGTCCATTTGTGTACTTGAATTAGCCGGTTTTTGCTTTTTATTCAAATCACCGCGGGCAGATTCAATACGTGCTAAATAAGCATCATCAATATCGCCAGTCACGTATTTACCGTCAAAACACGAACAGTCAAACACTTTCATGTTTGGATTACTCAAGCTGATATCACGGACCAAGGCATCCAAATCCTGGTAAATCAACTCATCCGCACCAATCTCTTTACAGATTTCTTCATCGGTACGCCCTGTTGCCAACAACTCGTCACGGCTAGGCATATCAATGCCATATACGTTCGGAAAACGTACTGGTGGCGCAGCTGAAGCGAAATAGACCTTGTTCGCGCCGGCATCACGCGCCATTTGCACGATTTGCTGTGAAGTAGTCCCACGCACGATAGAGTCATCCACCAGCAATACGTTCTTGCCTTTGAACTCAATACCAATTGGGTTCAGCTTCTGGCGTACAGACTTCTTACGTAAGGCTTGACCCGGCATGATAAATGTACGGCCGATATAACGATTTTTAATGAAGCCTTCTCGGTAATCTAAACCTAAAGCAATGCCTAGTTGCAATGCACTTGGGCGACTGGTATCCGGGATTGGAATCACTACATCTATCTTCAAATGCGACCATTCGCGTTTGATCTTTTCAGCCAGGCTGGTACCCATATCCAGGCGGGTTTGGTATACAGACACGCCATCAATCACTGAGTCTGGGCGGGCAAGATAAACATATTCAAAAATACACGGGGTGAGTTTTGGATTTTCTGCACATTGACGTGAATAGAAGTTGCCATCCATATCAATAAAAATCGCCTCACCTGGCTCAACATCACGTACTAACTTAAAGCCTAATACGTCTAGTGCCACGCTTTCTGAAGCAACAATATATTCAGTGCCCTTGTCAGTTTCGGATTTACCGATAACCAAAGGACGGATGCCATGCGGATCTCTAAAAGCTAATAGGCCGAAGTTTGCAATCATCGCCACCACTGCGTAAGCACCCTTACAGCGCCTATGCACAGCGGATACCGCATCAAACGCCATGTCCGTATTCAATACCGCATTCTGGGAGGTTTTTTCAATCTCATGCGCCAATACATTCAGCAATACTTCTGAATCAGACGAGGTATTGATGTGGCGTAAGTCTTGCCTGAACATTTCAGATTTAAGCTGCTCTGAATTGGTCAGGTTGCCGTTATGGCCAAGTACGATACCGAAAGGTGAGTTCACATAGAAAGGCTGCGCCTCGGCGGCTGAAGAAGAACCGGCAGTCGGGTAACGCACATGAGCAATACCAGCATTACCAATGAGGCTGCGCATATGGCGAGTATGGAAAACATCTTTTACCAAGCCGTTGTTTTTATGCATAAAAAAAGTATTGCCATCGCAGGTGACGATGCCTGCTGCATCCTGTCCACGATGTTGCAATACGAGCAAACCGTCATATAGAAGCTGG
>DATHWP010000121.1:0-13236 GCA_035460505.1 Methyloradius sp.
CCATCCAGATCTTGCGGCATGTCGATATAGGTAATGGATGGCGTTTTGTTCATGCTGGTCATCACAGCCGTGGCAAGGTCTTTGAATGCGCGTGCCTTGCCTGTGCCAATGTTGTAGATGCCTGAATCCGCTTTCTGCGTAAGGAAGTGCACGACAATCGCCGCCGCGTCTTTTACATAGACAAAGTCACGCAACTGCATGCCATCGGCATAGTCGGCGCGGTTGCTCTTGAACAGCTTGACCGTGCCATGTTCGCTAAACTGTTTAAAACTATGCAAGGCTACACTGGCCATGCGCTCTTTGTGGTATTCGTTTGGGCCGTACACATTGAAAAACTTGAAGCCTTGCCATTGGGGTGGCGATGGCAAGCCAGCTTTGACCTGTGCGAGCGCCCATTGGTCAAAGAACTGCTTGGAATAGCCATAGCCATTCAATGGACGCAGGGTATCGGTTTTTGCTTCGTCATCTTCATAGCCCTGTTCACCCCCACCATAGGTAGCGGCTGAGCTGGCATAGATGAATGGCACTTTATTCGCTGCACACCAAGTCCATAAAGACTGGCTGTAGCGGATATTCTCCTGCACCAGTTTATTGAAGTCGCGCTCAGTGGTCGCGCTGATAGCGCCCATATGGATGACAGCTTCTACATCTTTGGCGGTGGCAAGCCAAGGCAGCAATTCGTCTTTATCCAGATAGTTGGCATAGCGACGATGGCACAAATTCTGCCATTGTTCGGTATGAGTGAAGCGATCGACAATCACAATGTCTTCGCGCCCAAGGATGGTATTGAGGTGCCAAGCGATGATGCTGCCTATCATGCCTGCGCCGCCAGTGATAACAATCATGTGTTTTTATGCTTGATAATTGAGCCGTCTAGTATAACAAACTGCCTAGCTTTTCGCGCCTAGAGAGATTGCGCGTGCTTTAGTCTGTTCCGCCGCCAGTTTTGCAGCATTGGCATCCCAATCCTTGCTTACCCAACCTTGCAGGTTTTCAAGTGCGATATCACACATGGCATGGATCCAGTCTTCGCGTTCATTCAGCGCAGGAATGTAATTGAACTCGCCACCACCGTTTTGCAGAAAGCTGGCTTTGCCTTCCATGGCGATTTCTTCTAGTGTTTCAAGACAATCGCTAGAAAACCCAGGGCAAATCACATCAATACGTTTAACTTTCTGTTTACCCAGCTCTTCCAAAGTTGGTGCGAGGTAGGGTTTGAGCCACTCCGCTTTACCAAAGCGGGATTGAAAGCACACCATGTATTGGTCTTTGCTCAGGCCTAAAGCCTCAGCTAGCAGGCGACCAGTTTTGTGGCACTCGCAATGGTAAGGGTCGCCTTTATCCAGCGTATAGCGGGGCACGCCATGAAAACTCATGATCAG
Organism: Methyloradius sp.; assembly: GCA_035460505.1. GTDB lineage: Bacteria > Pseudomonadota > Gammaproteobacteria > Burkholderiales > Methylophilaceae > Methyloradius. Next base: position 1,383 of record DATHWP010000121.1, read on the forward strand.
TTTTTCTGGGCGGCCATTGGTAAACCAGTAGTCATTTACGCTTTTAGCAAGTGCCGCAATGTAAGCAGGGTGGTCGTGATAATTTCGGATAGTACGCACTGCTGGCATGTTGCGTGTTTTCAGCAGGACTCGCCAAACAGCATCAAACGCTGAAGCCGTGCTGCTTGCTGCATATTGCGGATAGAGCGGGAACACCAGAATGCGGTTGCATTGTTGGGCTGCCAGTTTTTCAATCGCGGATTGCATGGATGGGTTGCCATAGCTCATGCCAAGCTCGACAGCATAAGGAGAAGCCACGCGCTGGCTTAAAAAGCCTTGTAGTAATTTAGCCTGTTTCTTTGCATGGACCAATAAAGGTGAGCCTTCCTTCGTCCAAATTTGTGCGTATTTTTCGGCAGATTTTTTCGGGCGAAAATTTAAGATGACGACATTCAGGATGAGCCACCAGATGGAGCGTGGAATCTCAACCACACGTCTGTCACTCAAGAATTGCTTGAGATAACGTCGTAAGGCAGGGCCTGTCGGCGCATCAGGTGTGCCCAGATTGGCCAGCAGAATGCCGACTTTGGGCTGGTGATGGTGGTCAAACGTAACAGTTTTTTTCATTCGGTTAACTTATTGATTGTTGGTGGGGCGAATAGCGGCTTTGAAACATAAGCGAATCAGAAATTATCTAATTTCTCGCCTGCTAATGTCTGAAAAATATAGTTTTGTAACATGACTCTTTGTTGAAACGGGATTTCACCAAATTGAATACCGTGTTGGTAAATGGTTTTGCCATCTTCCTGTATTTTTTCAATCACATTACGCAAGACACCAGGGATTGCAAAAAGTGCTTCTCCGCCTTCCATGCTTACCTTGAAAGAAGTTTCAGTTTTGCTGTTGGCATCACCCGCAATTTTAGCTGCCTCAAACATGATGCCGCCCATGCTCATATCTAAAATACGGCCAGAAGTTTTACCGCTATCAACTTGCTCAGCAGACATGTTTGAAACCACAGCAATGATGTTGCACGTGACACGCTGGTTGTTACGTATTTTGTTGGTGTAAGCTTCTCGCGGATATTTCAAATGCATATGAGGGTAGGGGCGGCTATAAACAACCTCTACCAAACTGTTAAATGTGTAAACATTTTTGCCGCTGAACAGCCGTACCGAGAAGCCTGTATTTTCTTTGATGAACATCACTTTTTCATCAATCATCGGCAAGGTGCAAATCAGGCTACCCTTTTCTATGCCGCCGATATATTTCACAAAATATTGTGCTGATCCAGATTCATCAGCTAATGGCTTTAATTGGAGGGTTTCGCCTAATTTGAGGTCGCGGTATGCCAGTTGGGTCGCTACTTCTTTTTGAGCCGTTTTTTCTGACTCTGTTGTGACATCCGTTTTAGCTGGCGCTGCAGAGCCACCCTTGACTGAGCCCTGCACATACCTTTTATCTTGAAATAATATGATGGCTTGCAGCTTATCTACCTGGCTTTGGTTTTGCAGGGTGACGCCAGCTTGCACCAGTAAATTGCCTTGAACATCATAAATTGCATGCGCCACAGGCACGCCGAGGCGTATGCTGTCTTTGGGTAAAGGGCTCATTTCGCTGGGCTTGGACATATGGTTTTGATTAATTGCCTTTAATCATGATGGCTAATAAGAAGACAACGCGCTAGATAACAATTTTGCGGTGATATCCACAATCGGGATCACACGCTCGTAGGCCATACGTGTTGGGCCAATCACGCCGACGGTACCAACTACCGAGCCATCTACTTCGTAAGGTGCTGTGACCATGCTGCACTCATCCAAAGGTAGATAGCCGGACTCGCCACCAATAAAAATCTGTATGCCTTCGGCGCGCTGGCTGTTATCAAGTAATTGCATGAGTGAGGTGCGGCGCTCAAAAATCTCAAACAATTTACGCAGGGAGGTGACATTGGTGGATAAATCATCGACCTGCAGTAAATTGCGTTCACCAGAGATGACTACATTATCTTTATCGTCCTCTAGCACCTTGCTGCTAGCCTCAAGCGCAGCGGCCATCAGGCGGGTGATGTCAGACTGCATCTGCTTGAGTTCTTCATGCAGTTTTTTCTGCACTTGCTCAAAGGTGCTACCTGAATAATGCTGATTAAAAAAATTCGTGGCTTGTGTCAGTTCGCTGGCTGAATATGACTTTTCGGTGATGATGATGCGGTTCTGCACACTGCCATCAGAGGTAACGATGATCACCAGAATGCGTTTCTCGGAAAGTGGCAAAAATTCCAGATGGCGGAACGCGATACTTTTACGTTTGGGAATCATCACTACGCCAGCAAACTGCGTCAGGCTTGAAAGCAACCCTGCTGCCGAAGAAATAAGCTCTTGAGGGTCAGGCGACGACAGCTCATGTTCCAAGCGCTTTATTTCCTGCAATTGCAGCGGCTTTACCGTGAGCAGAGTATCGACAAAAAAGCGGTAGCCGCGCTGAGTAGGTATGCGGCCTGCAGAGGTATGGGGGCTCACAATGAACCCTTGATCTTCAAGGTCAGACATTACATTGCGGATGGTTGCTGGGCTTAAATCTAGGCCTGATGATTGCGAAAGCGTGCGCGAGCCAACAGGCTGACCATCACTGATGTAATGTTCGACGAGTGTTTTAAGTAAGATTTGCGCGCGTTTATCTAACATAGGCTTTATGTGGGATATTAAATTGAAATTCCCTGATGATTTAATATGTTACATCATAAAATGATTGTAAAAACTGACTGCAAACAATTATCACATGTCCATAGACTGCTTGTAATAGATATTACGACAACTTTAGGCTGAAACCTTAGTCTATCAGGCCAATATCGTCAGTCTCTCTATCCCCACCCAATTAACTATGATTTAATGCCAGCCATGAAAAGTGCTTTTCAAAAAGTCGCGCTCGTCGGCAAATATATGAATCCTGAAATGCGTGAGCAAATACTCGCGCTTGCAGGTTTTCTGCTCAAGCAAAACATCAAAGTGGTGATTGAAGAAAGCACTGCTGCGCAATCCGATATTATGGGGCATGAAATTGTCCATATTGACGCAATTGGTGCCTGTGCCGATTTGGCGATAGTGCTGGGTGGTGATGGCACCATGCTGACAGCCGCACGCGCCCTGCTTGACCATGATATTCCACTGGTCGGCGTGAACCGTGGCCGCTTTGGTTTTCTCACAGATTTAAGCTCTGAATCCATGCTGGAAGGCATGGCTAAAATATTGGCGGGTGAATACAACATTGAGCAGCGCATGTTGCTAAGCGCCAGTATTCAATGTGACAACGAGATTGTTAGCCAGGGCTATGCGCTGAATGATGTGGTGGTCAACAAGATGGGCATGTCGCGCCTGATTGAGCTGGAGGTCAATATCGACGGGCAGTTTGTCCATAGGCAGCGCTCAGACGGCTTAATTATTTCAACACCTACAGGTACCACAGCGTATTCACTTTCAGCTGGTGGGCCAATATTGCATCCAGCGTTGGATGCAATCGCGATTGTGCCTATTTGCCCGCATACCCTGAGTAATCGCCCAATTGCCATCAATGCATCAAGCAAAGTGGACATTGTATTAGTACACACAGAAGATGCGGCGGTGCATTTCGATGGCCAGTTGCACAAGGCGCTTAAGCAGGGTGACAGAGTGTTGGTGCAGCGTGCTGAGAAAACCGTCTCATTATTGCACCCGCTTGGTCATAGCCACTACGATATGCTGCGTGAGAAACTGCATTGGGGCTAGAGTTCTGCTGATGCTTTAAAGTGCTATCGATTGTGTTTAATATTCCTGAGTTATCATTTTGAGTAAAATTTAAGCAATGCTGCAAACGCTTTCTATTCGTGATTTTGTCATCGTTGATCAGTTGAATCTGGACTTCAATTCAGGGTTTACTGTACTCACTGGCGAGACTGGTGCGGGCAAATCAATCCTGATTGACGCATTGTCACTAGCCTTGGGCAGCCGCGGAGAAGGTGGTATTACTCGTGCAGGCTGCGAACGCGCAGAAATTACCGCTGAGTTTGATATTCAATCTCTGCCAGAGCTGCAAGCATGGCTGCACGAAAATGAGCTACAAGGCGAAGATGACCAATCTAATCAATTGATGGCAAGGCGCATTATCTACGCCGATGGCCGCTCACGTGCATTCATCAACGGTTCTGCTGCAACTATCCAGCAATTACGTGAGGCAGGCGAATTCCTCGTTGATATATACAGCCAACACGCTCACCACTCTTTGCTCAAAACCAGCTATCAACGTCAGACACTAGATCAGTTTGCAGGCTTGACTGAAACGGCTAACCAAGTTTTAGCGCTTTATCGCGCCTGGTTTAACTTGCATCAACGCCGCACAGAAATGGAAAAAAACGCTGCGGCCTATGCTGATGAGTTGGCGGAACTGCGCGACCAAGTTCGTGAGCTCGCAAATCTCAATTTTGTCGCTGATGAGTGGGAAGCGTTGCAGCAAGAGCATAGTCGCTTATCTAACGGTGCAAGCTTGCTCGCAGGTGCCGAGTTAGTGCGTGATTTGTTGAATGAGTCAGAGGTTTCGGCGCTGCATCAACTGAATACTGCACAGCATAAATTGCAGGATATGGTCGAGCATGATGCCAGCCTGCAAGAAGCCCTCGACACATTAGATTCTGCGATCATCCAACTGGAAGAAACAGACCGTTTCTTAAATCGTTATCTGCAACGCACTGAACTAGATCCAGAGCGGCTTTCCGAGGTGGAAACGCGAATTCAGGCGATATACGATGCTGCCCGCAAATACCGAGTTCGCCCTGAAGAGTTATCTGGTTTGTTTACTGAAAAGCAGTCGCGCATGGGAGAGTTGGAAGAAAGCGTGATGGATGGTGAGCTTGCCAAGAAAGAAGCTGCGGCAAATGTCGAGTTCTTGAGTTTGGCAAAAAAGCTGAGCGATGCGCGCAAATCAGCGGCAGAAAATCTTAGTCAGAAAATCACGGCAGAAATGCAGCGACTTGCATTGGCAGGTGGTATTTTTTCTGTGAACCTCATTCCGCAACAAGCAGCTGCAACTGGTTTGGAAGAGGTAGAGTTTCTGGTTGCAGGCCATGCAGGCGTGGCGCCAAGGCCGCTATCAAAAGTGGCTTCTGGTGGTGAGCTTTCGCGTATCAGCCTGGCGATTCGCGTGGTCACCGCTCAGCAAGGTGATATTCCTACCATGATTTTTGATGAAGTTGATGTTGGTATAGGCGGTGGTGTAGCAGAAATTGTAGGCCAGTTACTTAATCAACTCGGCCAAAAACGCCAGATATTAGTCATTACCCATTTGCCACAAGTTGCAGCACAAGGCTTGCAGCATTTGAGGGTGAGCAAAGCGCTCAAAGATGGTGCTACTTTGAGCAGTATTGCGCCGTTGGATGATGCGGAACGTATTGAAGAAATCGCGCGAATGCTGGGTGGTGTGGAAATCACTGAAACTACACGCCAACATGCGCAAGAGATGTTGCATCTCAAGCGCTAATTACCAATCCCGAGTAGCGAACCTAAGCTTTATGTGGGCAGGGTTGTTTGGTGCAAATGCCGTAGATGTAGAGTGAGTGTTCCTGAATGGTGAATCCACGCTCGCTGGCGGCTAGCTTTTGGCGTTTTTCAATTTCTTCATCGCAGAATTCTTCTACCCGACCACACTTGATACACACGATATGGTCGTGATGACCACCTTGATTCAATTCAAAAACAGCTTTGCCGCTTTCAAAGTGATGGCGCACCAACAAGCCTGCTTGTTCAAACTGGGTTAGTACCCGATAGACGGTTGCAAGGCCAACATCTTCGCCTGTGGTCAGTAGTATTTTATAAACATCTTCTGCTGATAGATGGCGGTCTTTGCTGTTCTCAAACAGGCTTAACACTTTGAGTCGAGGCAAGGTGGCTTTTAGGCCAGCATTCTTTAATTCATCGGGATCACGCATCATTTATCTCGCATCATTCATTTCTTCAGTGGCTATTCTTTTCAACATCATTTACTGCCACTATTTATGGGGACTGGTGTTGGGTTGATTGCTGTCGTGTTATATTAACGCCATTTATCGCTAAAGTCATGGTAATGCGTCATACAATTATTCTATTCGCCCTCATTTGCACTGCCTGCAGTTCATCACTGCCATCTATCAGGCCTTACCGCATGGAGATTCAGCAGGGCAATGTCGTTACCTCCAAAATGATGCTGCAATTGCGCCCTGGCATGAACAAGTCGCAAGTGAAATTCGTGATGGGTACCCCGCTGATTCAAGACAGCTTTCATAAAGACCGCTGGGATTATTTCTATCAATTGCGTAAAGATGGAAGAATCGTTGAGCAGCGCCGCGTGATTCTAGAGTTTGATGGTGATGCCCTGAAACGTGTGCGTGGTGATGTTGTGCCCGCCGATAGGGGAGATGCAGTCGCTGCAACTCCAACACCAGAAGCGCCAGCAAAAGTAGAAGAGAAAAAAGGCCTCGATAAACTCAAGTTCTGGGAAAAGAATCAGCAACCTGTCACTGCGCCGCAAGCCGCGCCTAAAGAGTTGGTGAACCCTGATCTGGTGAATCCCCCATCTGCAGCTTCCTCAACTGCAGCTAAAGTACAACAGCCTAAAGCTGAGGTTGCACCAGTTGTAGTGCCTCCAGTTGAGTCGGGTTCGGCAGCTGTCAGTACAGCACCACTTGCCGCGCCTGTTGAAGTGCCTAAACCAGTTGCACCCTCTGCTAAATCAGCAGCCCCTATTGTTGCGCCAGTAGAGAGTAAATCTGTGCCTGCGATTGAGTCTAAGCCTGCCACACCAACTGAAGCCGAAGCTAAGCCTGTGGCAGCGCAAAGCAAGCCAGCGGCTGCTCCAGCTAAAGCAGAGCAGGATTTGCCGCCCGAAGGCGAGCCTGGTTACTTTGAACGCATGCTGGAAAAGATCGGTTTCTAAATTGTCTGTGTAAACAGACTTAACCAAAATTAAGTTCTTATTGATATGTTAAAAGTCGTAATCGCTGGATGTTCTGGCCGCATGGGCCATGCCCTGCTCGAAGGCGTATTCGCTGATGAGAGCCTAACTTTGCATGGCGCATTGGATCGAGCCGATAGCCTGCAAATTGGCCGAGATGCAGGCGAGCAGTTTGGAAAAACCACAGGGGTTAAAATCAGTCATGACGTGCATGCTGCTCTGCAAGGGGCCGATGTGCTGGTGGACTTCACGCGGCCAGAGGCCAGCCTTGACTATATTGCTGCATGTCGGCAAGCCAAGGTCAAGCTGGTGATTGGTACTACTGGCTTTTCTCCTGAACAAAAGCAAGTGATTGAATCAGCCGCACAAGATATTGCGATTGTGTTTGCGCCCAATATGAGTGTGGGCGTTACCTTGCTGATCAACCTGGTGCAGGCAGCAGCCAAAGTGCTGGCTGATGGCTACGATATTGAAATCATAGAAGCGCATCACAGGCACAAAGTTGATGCGCCTTCAGGCACGGCACTAAGACTAGGTGAGGCCGCAGCTTCTGCTTTGGGTCGAGATTTGGCTGAATGTGCTGTTTATGGACGTGAGGGTGTGACTGGTGAACGTGATGCCAATACCATCGGTTTTGCCACGGTGCGTGGTGGTGATGTGGTGGGTGATCACACAGTGTTATTTGCAGGCATCGGCGAGCGTATAGAACTTACGCACAAGGCCTCCAGCCGCGCTACTTTTGCCTTGGGCGCTTTGCGCGCAGCCAAATTTTTGCAAGCTAAAAGCACTGGCCTCTACGATATGCGGGACGTGCTAGCGCTCAAATAAGCAATTCGCTGGTAGCAGCTTTCAAGTCGAAAGCTGCTATTCAGGTTTGATGAGCGGCCTCTTTTGGGCTATAATGGCAATATATTAAAGCGGGGTACAGGTGATGAGCCAGCCCCGCTTTGCGTATCTGCTACTAATCCGCCATTGCGCGGGTCTCATACTTAAAAGATAATTTAAAACAAGGGGTTAGAACGTGCCGCAACACACGCCAGCCATGTTGGTTCTTGCTGATGGAACTGTGTTTCGTGGTATTTCTATTGGTGCCCAAGGCAGTACAGTTGGTGAGGTGGTATTCAATACCTCAATGACTGGTTATCAAGAAATTCTCACTGATCCCTCCTATACCAAACAGATTGTTACCTTAACCTATCCCCATATCGGCAATACTGGTGTTAATGACGAAGATGTAGAGTCAAATAGCGTTTATGCTAGTGGCCTGATCATTCGTGATCTACCTTTAACCGATAGTTGCTGGCGTAGCCAGCAAAGCCTTTCCGATTACCTGATTGCCAATAATATTGTCGCTATTTCCGATATCGATACACGCAAGCTGACGCGTATCTTGCGTGAAAAAGGCGCGCAGGCTGGCTGTATTCTCGCTGGTGAAGATAATGAACAGAAAGCGCTGGAGCTGGCGCGTGCCTTTCCAGGTTTGGCAGGTATGGATTTGGCTAAAGTCGTTAGCTGTGAAAGCTCATACGAGTTTGAGCAAGGTGAATGGGGGCTGGGTGAAGGTTATACCAAGATGCAAAGCCAGCCTTACCATGTGGTTGCTTTTGACTATGGTGTTAAACGTAACATTTTGCGCATGCTGGTCACGCGCGGTTGCAAAGTGACCGTGTTGCCAGCGCAAGCAACTGCCGAGGAGGCCTTGGCGCTTAAGCCTGATGGTATCTTCTTGAGCAATGGCCCTGGTGACCCTGAGCCATGTGACTATGCAATCAAGGCAATTGCAACCTTGGTTGATACGGGCATTCCTATTTTTGGTATTTGCCTTGGTCACCAACTATTGGGTCTTGCCAGTGGCGCTAAAACCATCAAGATGAAATTCGGCCATCACGGCGCTAATCATCCAGTACAGGATACAGAAGACAAGCGCGTATTCATTACCAGCCAGAACCATGGTTTTGCGGTTGATCCTGCGACCTTGCCAGCGAATGTCAAGACTACACACGTTTCATTGTTTGATGGCAGCTTGCAGGGAATTGCACGCACTGATAAGCCAGCGTTCAGCTTCCAAGGCCACCCTGAAGCCAGCCCTGGCCCTACTGAAATGAGTTACCTGTTTGATCGATTCATCGATTTAATGAAACAGCATAAGCAATAAAGGCTTTGAATTAAACACCATGGCTAAACGCACAGACATTAAAAGTATTCTGATTATCGGCGCAGGACCTATCGTCATCGGGCAAGCTTGCGAGTTCGACTATTCAGGCGCGCAGGCATGTAAAGCTTTGCGCGAAGAGGGTTACCGAGTAATTCTGGTGAACTCCAACCCAGCGACCATCATGACCGACCCAGAAATGGCAGATGCAACCTACATTGAGCCAGTCACTTGGCAAATGGTTGAAAAAATCATCGCGATTGAAAAGCCAGATGCTTTGTTGCCAACCATGGGCGGCCAGACTGCGCTGAATTGCGCGCTTGATTTGGCCAAGCATGGCGTGCTTGAAAAATATAATGTGGAGCTGATTGGCGCTAGCAAAGAAGCCATTGATAAAGCTGAAGACCGCGAAAAATTCAAGCACGCGATGACCAAGATTGGCTTGGGTTCAGCACGCTCTTCTGTGGCGCATAGCCTTGAAGAAGCCTTGCAAGTGCAAGCATCTATCGGCTACCCAGCGATTATTCGCCCTTCATTCACCATGGGTGGTAGCGGCGGAGGCATTGCTTACAATCGTGAAGAATTTATCGCCATCTGCGAACGCGGCCTTGAAGCTTCTCCTACACATGAGTTGCTGATTGAAGAATCCTTGCTCGGCTGGAAAGAGTATGAGATGGAAGTGGTGCGTGATAGCAAAGATAACTGCATCATTATCTGCTCTATCGAAAATTTGGACCCAATGGGTGTGCATACAGGCGACTCGATTACAGTAGCCCCAGCACAGACGCTGACTGATAAAGAATACCAGATCATGCGTAATGCCTCATTGGCTGTGTTGCGCGAAATCGGTGTGGATACTGGCGGGTCGAACGTACAGTTTGCCATCAATCCTGATGATGGCCGCATGATTGTGATTGAGATGAATCCGCGTGTATCGCGCTCATCAGCCTTGGCTTCTAAAGCGACTGGTTTCCCTATTGCTAAAGTGGCAGCCAAGCTGGCTGTTGGCTTTACATTAGATGAGCTCAGGAATGAAATTACTGGTGGTGCAACCCCGGTTTCATTCGAGCCTTCAATTGATTATGTAGTCACCAAGATTCCGCGTTTTGCCTTTGAAAAATTCCCGCAAGCAGATTCCCGCCTGACCACGCAGATGAAGTCAGTGGGCGAAGTGATGGCCATTGGTCGTACTTTTCAGGAATCTTTCCAGAAAGCCTTGCGAGGACTTGAAGTCGGCGTAGATGGTCTTGATGAAAAAACGACTGATATTGATTTAATCCAGAAAGAACTTGGCGAGCCTGGTCCAGAACGTATCTGGTACGTCGGCGATGCTTTCCGTAATGGCTTGACGGTTGATCAGGTGCATGACCACTCAAAGATCGATAAATGGTTCTTGGTGCAGATCGCCGATATTATCCAGCGCGAGCAAGCGCTAAAAGGTCGCCAACTTGCTGACCTGGATAAACATGCGGTTTACCAGCTTAAACGTAGGGGTTTCTCAGATCGTCGCCTGGCTAAATTGCTGGGTACAGACCAGCATGCAGTGCGTGCTTATCGCCAAGCGTTGAATGTACGACCTGTGTATAAACGGGTTGATACTTGCGCGGCTGAATTCGCAACGAATACCGCTTACATGTATTCCACCTACGAAGAAGAGTGCGAATCACTGCCTAGCAACCGTAAAAAAATCATGGTGCTTGGCGGTGGCCCAAACAGAATCGGCCAAGGGATTGAGTTCGATTATTGCTGCGTACATGCTGCCTTTGCCATGCGCGAAGATGGTTATGAAACCATCATGGTCAACTGTAACCCTGAGACGGTTTCTACCGATTACGACACTTCAGACCGCCTGTATTTTGAGCCAGTAACGCTCGAAGATGTACTGGAGATTGTTGCGATTGAAAAGCCCGTTGGCGTGATTGTGCAATATGGCGGTCAAACCCCATTGAAGCTCGCGCGTGACCTGGAAAAAGCTGGGGTGCCTATTATTGGTACTTCACCAGACGCGATTGACCGCGCTGAAGACCGTGAGCGCTTCCAGCAAATGTTGCAAGAGCTTGGCCTCAAACAGCCACCAAACCGCACAGCAAGAACGCCAGAAGAGGCGATACGCTTGGCATTGGAAATCGGTTATCCGCTGGTTGTACGTCCATCTTATGTGTTGGGTGGCCGTGCCATGGAAATCGTCCATGAACAGTCCCAGCTTGAGCGCTACATGCGTGAGGCCGTCAAGGTTTCTAATGAGTCACCAGTATTGCTAGATAGATTCCTTAATGATGCGTTAGAAGTCGACGTTGATGCTTTGTGCGACGGTGAAGACGTCATCATCGGCGGCATCATGGAACATATTGAACAGGCTGGTGTGCACTCTGGCGACTCTGCTTGCTCACTGCCGCCATACAGCCTGTCTATAGAGATTCAGGATGAGTTACGCGTACAGACCGTACAAATGGCTAAAGCCCTTGGTGTCGTAGGCTTGATGAACGTGCAGTTTGCGATTCAGGGTGAAACGGTATTCGTGCTTGAAGTGAATCCTAGAGCATCACGTACTGTTCCTTTTGTTTCTAAAGCCTGCGGCCTGCAGTTAGCCAAAGTAGCTGCACGTTGCATGACGGGTGTGAAACTTAAAGATCAAGGCGTGACTAAAGAGATTATCCCGCCGTTTTATTCTGTGAAAGAAGCGGTATTCCCCTTCATCAAGTTCCCTGGGGTGGATACCATCTTGGGCCCTGAGATGAAATCTACGGGCGAAGTGATGGGCGTAGGCCG
>DATHWP010000122.1:0-48868 GCA_035460505.1 Methyloradius sp.
TTTTGCCGGATTTAACTTTATCAGCAAGCTTCTTAGCTTCGTCCAGATCGACATTCTTTTGCGCATGCTCAATGAGCGAGAGCACATCGCCCATGCCAAGTATGCGTGAGGCCATGCGCTCCGGGTGGAAGGGCTCGAGGCCATCAACCTTTTCGCTGACACCGATGAATTTGATAGGCTTGCCCGTGATGTGGCGCACTGAGAGCGCGGCACCACCGCGTGCATCGCCATCCAGCTTGGTGAGTACAACACCCGTTAAAGGTAAAGTCTCGCCAAAGGCACGAGCGGTGTTGATTGCATCCTGACCCTGCATGGCATCCACCACGAACAGGGTTTCGATTGGGTTTAACAGCGTGTGTAGCGCCTTTATCTCGGCCATCATGGCTTCATCAATGCCCAGGCGGCCTGCGGTATCGAAAATCACCACATCGTAAAAATGACGTTTAGCGTGGTCTAGGGCATTGGTGGCGATTATTTCCGGTTTTTGCGAGATATCTGATTCAAAGAAATCGACATCCAAACTTTTAGCCAGAGTTCTTAATTGCTCGATAGCCGCTGGACGATAAATATCGGCGCTGGTTAGCAGCACTTTCTTTTTCTGTGCTTTAAGCAAGCGCGCGAGCTTGGCTGAAGTAGTAGTTTTACCAGAGCCCTGCAAACCAGCCATGAGAATAATCGCTGGTGGCACGGCGGCCAAGTTAAGTGCCGCATTATCAGTGCCCATCAGCTTGGTGAGCTCTTCATGCACCACCTGGATTACAGCTTGCCCAGGAGTCAGGCTTTGCAGCACTTCCCGGCCTTGTGCACGCTCTTTAACTTGGGCGATGAAGTCTTTGACTACGGGTAAGGCGACATCGGCCTCAAGTAGCGCCATACGCACTTCGCGTAAGGCATCGGCGATATTATCTTCGGTCAGTCGTGCCTGGCCGCGCAGATTCTTGATGACGCCTTGCAGTCTTCCACTTAAATTCTCAAACATTTTTTAGATTTCCAAACATTGCTAGAGCCTACAACAGTGGCGCTTGTACAAGCGCAGGCGTTATCGCCTTATTTACACCATGTTATAGTATTGAATAAATACTAATTTTAACCCAAGTCACCTATACACATGATTGAGTTTGCTCCCTATTTCATCACGGCTTTGATTTACGCCTTAGTGGCTGCTGATTTTTGGCTAGATGCCTCAGCAAAACCATCGCTCAAAATCTCGCGCTGGCATCCACACCTGATTGCGGTTGGATTGATGTTGCATGCATGCTTGTTATACAAATCGCTGTTCACAGGCGGGCTTAATCTAGGCCTCTCAAACGCGCTCTCAGCCATATTCTGGCTGACTGTGCTGATTTACTGGCTGACCGACCTTAAGCATCATTTGAACAGCCTGCAAGCCTTTGTATTGCCGCCTGCTGCGTTCTTTGTCTTGTTGCAATACCTGATGCCAGAAGCGCACTTGCTGCCTTATGCCAAGCAGCCTTTATTCATGGCGCACCTGATTATTTCAATGCTGGCCTACAGCCTTTTCACCTTTGCAGCCCTGCATGCGCTATTGATGATGGCGGCAGAGCGCAGTCTGCACCAGAAACCAACGCTCATCAAACTGCCAGACTTTCCGCCGCTAATGGTGATGGAAACCCTGCTGTTCAGGATGATAGGCCTAGGCTTCATATTGCTTACGCTTACCTTGATCAGCGGCATGTTGTTCTCCGAAGCCATGTTCCACCAGGCACTCAGGTTCAACCATAAAAACATATTCACCATTGTTTCTTGGCTGGTGTTTGGCGGATTACTATTGGGTAGATTTCAGTATGGCTGGCGTGGCCGCAAAGCCATCCGCTGGACACTGAGCGGGTTCGCCCTCCTCTTTCTCGCTTATATAGGCAGCAAATTCGTATTAGAGATTTTGCTGCATAGATAACGCTGAATTCCTAGCGCCCTAATGACAGTTCCGATTCTGTATTCGTATCGCCGTTGTCCTTATGCCATGCGCGCCCGCATGGCATTGCGATATAGCGGCATTGCCGTTGAAATTATCGAAATTTCACTTAGAGATAAGCCACAACATCTGCTAGAAGTCTCACCCAAAGCTACGGTGCCTGTACTTGTGTTACCAGATGGCAAGGTGATTGAACAAAGCTTGGCGATCATGCAATGGGCGCTGTTGCAGCAAGATACAGACGATTGGCTGTTAAGTAACGCAAGTGAACTGGCAATTGATGCCAATCTGTTGATTGCAGAAAATGATGGCACATTCAAACAGTCGTTAGACCGTTATAAATATGCAGTGCGCTTTCCCGAGCACTCGCAAGAAGAATATCGGCAACAATGTGAGGCGTTTGTCAGCAGGTTAGAAACGTTACTCGACCAACACCATTATCTCTTAGGTAATAGCAGTTCTATTGCAGACATCGCCATCTTTCCATTTATTAGGCAATTTGCAGGCGTAGATCAAGCATGGTTTTTGGAAGCACCCTACACCAGAGTCCGCGCTTGGTTAAATGAATGGCTTAATTCGGCGCTATTTATTAGCATTATGCAGAAATAAAAAAATGGGTTGATACGATTAGCGCATCAACCCACGGGGAAGCAATAACTAAAACGATTGCTTAAGCCAGATCAACTTCCAGTTTTGATGGTTTGCTTGGCTTACTGGTTGGCTCTTCATCAAATATCAGTTTGACCTGTTCTTTATCGTCAATATCGACTTTAACGCTACCGCCATTCGCTAAACGACCAAACAACAACTCGTCTGCCAAGGCTCTGCGGATAGTGTCTTGAATCAATCGCGACATCGGCCTTGCGCCCATCAATGGATCAAACCCATTCTTACCAAGGTAAGCTTTTAGTTCATCGCTAAAGCTGACTTCAACCTTTTTCTCGTGCAACTGGTCTTCAAGCTGCATCAAGAATTTATCCACCACGCGCATGATGATTTCTTGCGTCAATGGCGCGAACGACACAGTTGCATCCAAACGATTACGGAACTCAGGGCTGAACATACGCTTGATTTCAGCCAAATCATCATTCACCTTACTAGGCAGGTTAAAGCCGATACCTGTCTTGGATATAGCTTCAGCACCAGCATTGGTGGTCATGATAATCGTGACGTTACGGAAATCAGCCTTACGACCGTTGTTATCGGTCAATGTGCCGTGATCCATCACCTGCAGCAAGATATTGAAAATATCTGGATGAGCTTTTTCAATCTCATCTAGCAACAATACGCAATATGGATGTTTGGTGATGGCTTCGGTCATCAAACCGCCTTGTTCAAAGCCAACATAGCCTGGAGGCGCGCCTATCAAGCGAGACACCGCATGACGCTCCATGTATTCAGACATATCAAAGCGAATCAGCTCAATACCCAAGGTGTAGGCCAACTGTTTTGCCACTTCTGTTTTACCAACCCCAGTAGGGCCAGAGAAGAGGAATGAGCCGATTGGTTTATCTTGGCTACCCAAACCACTACGCGCCATTTTGATGGCGGCTGACAGCGATTCTATGGCCTTATCCTGGCCGAACACGGTCGCCTTCAAATCACGATCCAGCGTTTTAAGCGCATTGCGATCATCGCTTGAAATATTCTTGGGTGGAATCCGCGCAATCTTGGCGATGATGTCTTCAATCTCCTTGTTGCTGATTACTTTCTTCTGCTTCGATTTAGGCAAGATACGTTGCGCAGCGCCAGCCTCATCAATCACGTCAATCGCCTTATCTGGCAAATGCCTGTCATTGATGTATTTAGCAGAAAGCTCAGCTGCGGTACTTAATGCCGATGCGCTGTACTTCACGCCATGATGCTGTTCAAAACGTGATTTCAAACCTTTAAGTATTTCAACGGTTTCAGCAACGCTAGGCTCAGACACATCTACTTTCTGGAAGCGGCGTGAAAGCGCGTGATCTTTTTCAAAGATGCCGCGATACTCCTGATAGGTAGTCGCACCTATGCATTTGAGTGAGCCATTTGAAAGTGCAGGCTTGAGCAAGTTTGAGGCATCCAGAGTTCCGCCACTGGCAGCACCAGCACCAATCAAGGTATGGATTTCATCCACAAACAAGACTGAATTTGGACTTTCAGCAAGCTTCTTCATCACAGCTTTTAAGCGTTGCTCAAAATCACCACGGTATTTAGTACCAGCTAACAGCGCGCCCATATCAAGTGAGTAAATCACTGCCTTGGACAAGACTTCAGGCACGTTACCTTCAACAATACGTCGAGCCAATCCCTCTGCAATAGCAGTTTTACCAACACCAGCCTCACCGACTAGCAATGGATTATTCTTGCGACGACGGCAAAGTGTTTGAATAACGCGCTCAATTTCGCTATCGCGACCAATGAGTGGGTCTATTTTGCCAGCCAATACCTGCTGGTTTAAATTCAGCGTGTAGTTTTCAAGCGCGCCAGCAGGTGCGGCTTCTGTTTCGGCTTCTTGCTCGGTTTCAGCACGTTTGTTAGCGCCATCAGCCACCTTGGCAACGCCATGTGAGATGAAGTTAACAACATCAAGACGCGTTACAGATTGCTGATGTAAGAAGAACACAGCATGTGAATCTTTTTCACCATAGATCGCAACCAGCACGTTGGCGCCTGTCACTTCTTTTTTACCTGATGATTGCACATGCAAAATCGCACGCTGAATCACGCGTTGGAAGCCTAGGGTTGGCTGGGTATCGACCTCTTCGTCACCTTCTACAGTTGGGGTGTGCTCTTCAATGTAATGATTAAGTTCGCTACGCAGCCCGTCGAGATTTGCGCCGCATGAACGAAGCACTTCTGCCGCCGTAGGATTATCAATCATGGCGAGTAGCAGATGCTCAACCGTGATGAGCTCATGGCGTTTCTGCCGAGCGTCCATAAAGGCCATATGTAAGGAGACTTCTAATTCCTGGGCTATCATAATTGCGTTTCCTCAGACTTCTTCCATTGCGCATTGCAGTGGGTGTTGATGTTCGCGAGCGTATTCTAAAACTTGGTTTACTTTTGTTTCTGCAATGCCGTGTGGATAAACCCCACACACTCCTGCGCCCTCGGTATGTACTTTGAGCATGATTTGCGTCGCTTGTTCACGACTTTTACTAAAAAACCGCTGTATCACATCAACCACGAACTCCATAGGAGTGTAATCGTCATTCAACAGTAATACTTTATACATCGCCGGCGGTTTAGTTTTAACCGCCTTTTTTTCTAGGACAGTATTTTCCTGGTTTTTAATACTTGCCATCGTGGTACCTATATTGAACCGAATTTAGAATAATTCAAGCCTGAAACAAGTGTGGTTAATCATCTTTGTTCCAATCTTGGCACCTACACTTGCCAGATCGCTGATTCAGCGCGGATTGTCAGGGGAAAATGCGTACGCTTTTAACGACTTTATCCTGGGTCTGGATGATCTCAAGCGTATGCCCTGCAATCTTGAAACTGGTACCAGGCTCCGGGATATCCTCAAAATGCTCTAGCACCAAGCCATTCAGTGTGCGCGGGCCATCTAATGGTAATGATAGCCCAAGTTTTTTATTGAGGTCACGCAATGGGCTAATGCCATCTACCAGCCAACTACCATCTTCATCCTGATGGTATGCCCCGGAAAGTGAAGGTGACTGGGTAGTGAAATCGCCGATGATTTCCTCAAGTATATCTTCGAGTGTGACCAAGCCTTTGAGTTCACCGTATTCATCGACCACCAGCGCAATACGCTGCTTGTTCTCCTGGAACTGCTGCATCTGCATATAAAGCGGGGTTCCAGAGGGTATAAAGTAAGGCTCAGAGATAATCTCTTGCAATACTTCAAGATCAAGCTCGCCATCACGCAAATGGTTCATCACCTTGCGTATATGCAATATGCCAACGATTTCTTCATTTGCGCCTTGGCGCACTGGCAGCCGAGTGTGCTGGCTTGACGATAATTGCTTAATGATTTCTTCAATCGGCTCATCGAAATCAATCACTTCAATATTGGTGTGTGCCGTCATGACGTCGTCCACCGTGCTCTTCTCAAGATCAAATAGATTCAACAAGATGGCACGGTGTTTTTTGGGGATATAGCTGCCTGCATCCAGCACGATATGGCGAAGTTCATCCATAGAAAGCGCATGGCCATTTTCAGTAAAACTCACTTTGATGCCAAATAACTGCGCAATAAGGTTAACTATTGCGTTGATTAGCCAGACGATGGGATAGAGCAGCTTAAGCAATGGCGTCAGCACATAACTGCTGGCAAAAGCGATTTTTTCGGGGAAACGCGCTGCAAAAACCCGAGGCAACATTTCGCTAAAAATAAGCGTAGCTACGGTAATGAGAATAGTGCCGACCATTAAGGCAGACTTATCTTCGCCATATAACTCAACGCTGATTACCGCGACCAGCGTGACTGAGCAAGCGTTGGCAAAGTTATTACCAAGCAGAATGACGCCCAGCAACTTATCAGTTTTATTCAGTAATTTTGTGGCGAGTCGCGCGCCACGATGGCCATCTTCCACCAGCTTGCGCAGGCGATAACGGTTGAGCGACATCAAACTGGTTTCAGCGATTGAAAACAGGCCAGAAATCATGAGCAATATGGCAAGTACGCCATACTGCATGGGCAGGGAGATAACGTCCAAAGAAGTTTGAAAATGTGATGGGTGAACACTAGTTTACCGCGCGAGGCGGTAATAGTGTCAAGGCATTGCTTCTACGTCAGATTTCTTTTCCGTGCTACCCATCAAGTTTGCACGCGAAACACCTAGCCACATGGCGACAGGGCTAGCCACGAGCACCGAAGAGTAGATTCCGAACAGAATACCAATGGTCAGTGCCAGCGCAAAATTGTGTAACACTTCACCACCAAATAACAGCATTGAGCAGACCATTGTTTGCGTCATTGCGTGAGTAATCACGGTACGTGACATGGTGGCTGTAATCGCATTGTTGATGACATCTGGCACGCTAGCTTTACGCATCTTGCGGAAGTTTTCACGCACGCGGTCAAACACTACTACAGACTCATTTACTGAGTAACCCAGCACAGCCAGAATCGCCGCGAGCACAGTCAAGTTGAATTCCCACTGGAAGAATGCGAAGAAGCCAAGAATGATCACCACGTCATGCATATTGGCGACAATCGCGGCGACTGCAAAACGCCACTCGAAACGTAAGGCCAAGTAGGCAACAATGCCGACTGAAACTAATAGCAAGGCCAAGGCACCATTTTCATACAGCTCTTGGCCAACTTGGGAACCCACCAGTTCCACGCGGCGCATTTCTACGCCTGGCGTCTTTTCAGTTAATGATGCCAATACTTGCTCTGACAATTGAGCTTTGGTAACGCCTTCTTTTAATGGCAGACGAATCAGCACATCGTGGCTGCTGCCAAAATTTTGCACTGTGGCTTCTTTGTGGCCCAAAGTATCAACCACTTCACGAATCTTGCCCAAATCAGCGGTTTCTGGATAACTCACTTCGATGATTGTACCGCCAGTGAAATCCACGCCCAGATTCAAGCCGCGATGCGCAAGGAAGAATATCGCCAGAATAAAGGTGATCAGGGAAATAGCCGTTGTGAGACGGCCGTAACTCATAAAGGGAATATCTTTTTTGATCTTGAAAATTTCCATAATCTTTAATTCATCTCGTTTATTTTAGTGACGCATCAATCTTAATAAGGTGCTTAGTTTTTATGCACTGGAGCCGATTAACCAATTGCGAGTTTAGTAACCTTACGGCGATAGCCGTAAATCAGGTTCACAATGGCTCTTGATACCACCACAGCGCTGAACATAGAGGTCAAAATCCCTAACATGTGTACCACTGCGAAACCCTTGATTGGGCCTGAACCAAAGCTGAACAGCATCAAACCTACAATAAATGTCGTCACGTTTGAGTCCAAAATGGTATCAAATGCGCGATCATAGCCTGCGTGAATAGAAGCCTGCGGCGTATTGCCGTTACGCAACTCTTCACGGATGCGCTCGTTGATTAGCACGTTGGCATCAATCGCCATCCCCAACGTAAGCGCAATCGCGGCAAGGCCTGGCAAGGTCAAGGTGGCTTGCAGGATTGAAAGCAATGCGAGCAGAAATAATAGGTTGATCGCCAAGGCAAGCACTGACACTGTACCAAAGGCCATATAGTAAATAGCCATGAATACCGCAATTGCAAGGAAACCCCACAACGTAGAATGCACGCCGCGCTTGATGTTTTCTTCACCCATGCTTGGGCCAACGGTGCGCTCTTCAACAATCTCCATAGGTGCGGCAAGGGCACCAGCCCTTAGCAATAATGAAACATCAGTAGCCTCTTGCACACTCGCCATACCTGAAATTTGCACTCGACCGCCGCCGATTTCCTCACGAATTACCGGGGCAGTAATCACTTCAGCCTTCCCTTTTTCCACCAGCAAAATCGCCATGCGCTTGCCGACGTTATCTTTGGTGACTTGCTTGAAAATGCGAGCACCACGGCCATCAAAGGTTACATGCACCACAGACTCACCATTCTGCGAATCTAGGCCTGGACCAGCATCAGTAATATACTCGCCTGTAAGTGCCACACTCTTTTTCACCAGGATAGGCTGGCCACTGCGACCTACAAAATACTCGTCGCCAAAAGGCACTTGGCCTTTACTGGCAGCATCCAATGTAGCGGCATCACTCTTTTCCTCATCCACTAGACGAATCTCAAGCGTTGCAGTGCGGCCAAGAATCTCTTTGGCCTTGGCTGTGTCTTGCACACCAGGCAGTTGCACTACCACGCGGTCTGAACCTTGTTGCTGGATAATCGGCTCGGCAACACCAAGCTCGTTAATACGGTTGTGCAGGGTTTGAATGTTTTGCTTAAGCGCAAAATCCTGAATACGCTTTTGTGCTTGTGGATTGAGCGTTGCAATCAACAGTTTTTCAGTGCCAGTATCGCTGTCTTTGAGTGTCAGATCAGGAGATTCCTTTGCAATGATTTTTCTGGCTTTTTCAAGCTCAGCAGATTGACTAAAACGAATTTGGACAGACTGCCCTTCACGTGAAATACCAAGATAAGCCACACGCTCATTGCGCAAGGATGAACGGAAATCACCCACATAACGATCAGTTGCCTTATCCAGCGCGGCTTTCATGTCCACTTGCAGCAAGAAATGCACACCACCGCGCAAATCCAGGCCGAGATACATAGGTAATGCGCCAATGCTGGCCAGCCATGACGGCGAACGCGTAAGCAGGTTGAGCGCCACAACGTAATCATCACCCAGACTCTTCTGCAACACATCTTTGGCTTTAAGTTGCGTATCCGTATCATCAAAGCGCACCCTGATGCCGCTTGGGTCTAGCGTCAGATGGTCAAACTTGATGTTTTGCGCTTTTAAAGCAGTCTCCACTTGATCCAGCAATGCAGGCTCAATTTTGACCGTATTTTTATTAGGCGAGATTTGGACTGCAGGCGATTCACCAAAAATATTGGGCAAGGAATACACCAGGCCAAATACCAAAGCAAATATCACTAGCAGGTTTTTCCATAATGGATAGCGGTTCATGATGCGGCTCGCAAATGATGGGTCTAGAAGATTGGAAGTTGATTGACGATTTTAAAGTAACTTAATTAAAGAGACTTGATAGTGCCTTTAGGCAACAAAGTCTGGATCGTCGGTTTTTGTACATTAATAATCACTTCAGGAGCGATTTCAATCGCTACAAAACTATCACCAACTTTGCTTACTTTACCGATAATGCCGCCTGATGTGCTGACTTCATCACCTTTTTGCAAGGCTTCAATCATCTTGCGTTGTTCTTTTGCCTGTTTCATCTGCGGACGAATCAACATGAAATAAAACAATACGACAATCGCAATTGGAAAAAGGAATTGGGTATATTCTGGAGCGCCGCCTGTGGCTGCATATGCGTTACTAATAAACATGAGTGACCTTTTCTATGGCTTTATATTGTGTAAGATTGGTATGAGTAAAACGAAAAATTTTAGCATAGAGTGCCCATACACTACTAAGCCTTAACGTGATTTGCCCGGTTTCTGGCGAATTCTTCTGTAAAACCCGTAAAGTTATCTTCTTCAATCGCCTTGCGCATGCCTGCCATGAGCTCTTGGTAATAGTGCAAATTGTGGATGGTATTAAGGCGTGACCCCAATATTTCCCCAAGCCTATGCAGATGATGCAAGTAGGCACGGCTGAAATTACGGCAGGTATAGCAAGTGCACTCAGCATCCAAAGGGCTGGTATCTAATTTATAGCGCGCATTTTTGAGCTTGATGTCGCCATGCCGTGTGAACAACCATCCATTACGTGCATTGCGTGTTGGCATCACGCAGTCAAACATATCAATACCTTGCGAAACGGCCGCCACTAGATCTTCTGGCGTGCCCACCCCCATTAGATAACGCGGCTTATTTTTTGGCATCTGCGGCGCAGTATGGGTAAGAATACGCAGCATATCTTCTTTAGGCTCGCCAACCGACAAGCCGCCAATGGCGTAACCATCAAACCCAATCTCTTCCAGACCTGCGAGAGATTCATTACGCAAATCTTCATGCATGCCGCCCTGGATAATGCCAAACAGGGCGTTGGGATTACCTTCATGTGCTGCTTTGCTACGCTTGGCCCAGCGCAAGCTCAGTTGCATCGAGTCATTGGCTTCCTGATGCGTTGCAGGGTAAGGCGTGCATTCATCAAACACCATCACGATGTCGGAGTTCAACACACGCTGAATGCGCATGGATTCTTCAGGGGTCAGAAAACAGCTATCGCCATTGATAGGCGAACGAAACTTAACGCCTTCTTCACTAATCTTGCGCAGCGCACCCAGGCTCCATACCTGGAAACCGCCTGAGTCAGTCAGTATCGGGCCATCCCAACCCATAAACTGATGCAGACCGCCATGCGCCTCAATCACATCCAGTCCAGGCCGTAACCACAAATGAAAGGTATTGCCGAGCAGAATGTGTGCGCCGATTTCTTTCACTTCTACAGGCGAGAGCGACTTCACCGAACCATAAGTGCCAACTGGCATAAAGGCGGGTGTCTGCACATCGCCATGCGCCAAGCTCACAGTGCCGCGCCTGGCAGCACCATCTTGTTTGATTAGATTAAATTTCATACGTGTTAAGGTTACTTATTAAAGCGTGACTTAATCAAAATGTTAGTGACGCACTTTTGTTTAATATTGAGACTAAAAATTAAGCCGCGATACTACCATAGTCAATCCATCCAGCTTTGATATACTAAGCAAAATCAAACTCACGCACTTAAACAACACACGTAAAAGAGATGCTCGATATGGCTGAAGCCACCCCACGCACCCGCCGAAAAAAACCGCTGATTCAATCTGGCTTACGCGAACGCAGCATTTATTTGTTGCCCAACCTGTTTACCACCGCCGCCTTGTTTGCAGGGTTTTATGCGATTGTACAGGCCATGAGTGGTGAGTTTGAACGCTCAGCCATCGCTATCTTTATTGCCATGGTGATGGATGGTTTGGATGGTCGTGTAGCTCGCCTGACCAACACCCAAAGCGCATTTGGTGCTGAATATGACAGCTTGTCAGACATGGTGTCGTTCGGCGTTGCGCCTGCTCTGATACTCTATGTATGGGCACTGAAACCGATGGGGAAATTGGGCTGGATTGCCGCCTTTATCTATTGCGCCTGCGCAGCATTACGGCTCGCTCGCTTTAACACCAAGCTGGATGAAAGTGACAAACGCTACTTTCAAGGCTTGCCCAGCCCAGCCGCCGCCGCTCTGTTGGCAGGCTTAGTTTGGGTGTCATTTGATAACGGCATTGTCGGCGATGAAATATTCTTTGGCTGGATAAAAATGAAATGGCTGGCCTGGGGCATTACCGTATTCGCGGGGCTTTCCATGGTGAGCGACTTGCGCTATTACAGTGGCAAGGACATCAATCTGCGCAGTAGCGTGCCTTTTGTAGTGATACTGCTCATCGTGCTTGGTTTCGTATTGATCTCATACAGCCCACCAGAAGTCCTGTTTATGGTCTCGGTGGCTTATGGCTTGTCTGCCTATGCGCTCTGGGCATTAAGCCGACTGAGCAAGAAGTCTGCGCCTGCTTAGCAAGCTATTTGCAACCTTGTAACGCTACGCAAATTCATGATTTGTTCTAGCTAGACTTGCGTAGCCAGATAAAAAATATTATATTCACGTCCCTATGTGCTCAAAACACTACATCTTTGCTTCAAATTCACAGACCAGCCTGTTCTTGGCTAGCCTGCTGCTGCGCTGCGCGCGCTAAATATCCCCCACACAATCTGGTAGTACCCATGTTCGCCATAGAAGCTTATGACGAGTGAATGTATGCTTGAAAATCAGCATGCCGAACAAAGACCTGCGGAAAACTTGTATCGCTAGCATACAATCAAAAAGCTGACATACAATCCGAAGGCAGAATTTAGGAACAAACAAAATGAATACCGCAACCAAAAACAACCAGTTAATTATTTTTGATACCACCTTGCGCGATGGTGAGCAAAGCCCAGGCGCAGCGATGACGAAAGAAGAGAAAATCCGCATTGCGCGCCAGCTTGAAAAATTAGGTGTGAATGTCATCGAAGCTGGCTTTGCAGCGGCAAGCCCAGGCGATTTTGATGCGATACATGCGATTGCTGAAGTCATTACAAACGCCACTGTCTGCTCACTTGCCCGTGCCAATGAAAATGATATTCGCCGTGCAGGTGAAGCTATCAAACCCGCAAAAAAAGGGCGCATCCATACCTTTATTGCCACATCGCCTATCCACATGGAAAACAAGTTGCGCATGACGCCAGATCAAGTGGTCGAACGTGCAGTGCAGGCCGTTAAATGGGCATTGGAATATACCGATGACGTAGAGTTTTCAGCTGAGGATGCTGTACGTTCCGATATGGATTTCCTTGTTCGTATTTACGATGCAGTGATTCAGGCAGGCGCTACAACCTTAAATGTGCCTGACACCGTAGGCTACTCAATCCCTGCCCAATGGGGTGAGCGCATGCAACAATTGATTGCTCGTGTGCCGAATTCGGACAAAGTGGTTTGGGCTACTCACTGCCACAACGACCTCGGCATGGCAGTCGCCAATTCACTTGCCGCCGTGATGAATGGTGCACGCCAGGTTGAATGCACCATTAACGGATTGGGCGAACGCGCAGGTAATGCCAGTTTGGAAGAGATCGTAATGTCGGTGAAAACTCGCCGCGATATATTCCAATTGGAAACCAGCATCGATACCACACAGATCGTAGCAACATCCAAACTGGTCTCAAGCATCACTGGCTACCCAGTACAGCCTAACAAGGCGATTGTCGGTGCCAATGCCTTCTCGCACGAATCAGGCATACATCAAGATGGCGTACTCAAACATCGCGAAACCTATGAAATCATGCGTGCCGAAGATGTGGGCTGGGGGGCGAACAAGCTCACCTTGGGCAAGTTATCTGGCCGCAATGCCTTCCGCACCCGTTTAACCGAGATCGGCATTACCTTGGATAGCGAAGATGCATTAAATGCAGCTTTCGCACGATTCAAGACTTTGGCCGATAAAAAATCTGAGATTTTTGATGAAGACTTACAGGCCTTGGTGAGCGATGAAGTCTTGAATGAAGCCAGTGAGAATTACAAACTCGCGTATTTGCAAGTCTGCTCACAGACTGGCGAAACACCGCATGCCATCATTACCATTTTGGATAACGGCATTGAAAAACGCGCTGAATCTGATGGCGGCGGCCCAGTGGATGCCTCATTCAAGGCGATTGAGAATATCGTCTCCAGTGGCACTGAGTTGCTTTTGTATTCCGTGAATAACATCACCAGCGGCACAGATGCCCAGGGCGAAGTCACTGTACGTTTGGCAAAAGGCGGACGTATTGTGAATGGCCAAGGTGCTGATACTGACATTGTGATTGCCTCGGCAAAAGCTTACCTCAACGGCTTGAACAAGCTTCACACAAAAGAACGGGCACACCCGCAACTTGTATAGTAGTTAAAAAGCCGCCATTGATTTGGCGGCTTTTTAACTTGTGGCTACTATATTCAATCGTTGTTATTCAGGTAGCGTTTATCGCTAAATGTGACGAGCCACTCCGGCCTGTAAACGGCCATCATGGTTATGGCCATACCCGTCAATAGTGCTTCAGACCATGCCATCAAGATGAAATATGGTAGATAATTTTGAGTTAGATAATGGCCTGTATAAACGCCACCGAGGCTAAGCACCAATATCGCAGCTATTCCACACAGAGTGATCGCCAAGGCGGCCGAAGCAAAGCTGGTGACATACACATAGATAAAGAAATGATTGGGTAGCTTTCGTTCCACCCAACGGAAAAAGTTATAACTGAATATCGCAGGAATCGCACCCATCAACAGAAAATTAAGGCCTAAAGATTCCCAGCCTGCCATGCCAAAACCAGTTATACCAAGCAATATCAGCGATAAAGCCATCAACGCAAATTGCCAGCCGAACATCAAGCTGAGCAGAGTCGCACCCAACATGTGGAAGTCTAGCGCAGGTTTGATACCGGCTTTAATGCTCCATAAGAGAATGAGTGTGGCTGAAGTACCCAAAAACACATGTTGCCAAGTTTCATTTTTGAGCAATCGCCAATCGGCTGTTCTGACCGCGAGGTAAAGCATGAACACCGCCAGACTATTGGCTGTCCATAATAAAGTTGCAGGAAGTAAACCATCAGGGAAGTTCATAGTTAAAATGACCTTGAATATGCAGTTTAGGTTCGCACAGCATCACATCAACTTCAACACCTTTAAATTTCGGAGAGTATTTTGCAGCTTGCGTTATTTGACTTAGACAACACCCTGCTTGCCGGCGACAGCGATTACCAGTGGGGGCAATTCCTCATAGAAATCGGCGTGCTAGACCGCGCGATACAGCAAACCGTTAACGACCAGTTCTATCAGGATTACAAGGACGGCAAACTTGATATTTACGCCTTCCTCGAATTCCAGCTCAAGGTATTAAGCCTGCATACACGTGAACAGCTAGATGCTTGGCATGCCCAGTACATGCAGAAAAAGATTCTGCCGATGATGACGGAGAAAGCTAAAGCCCTCGTGGAAAAACACCGCCAGAATGGTGACTTACTCATGATCATTACCGCCACCAACAGCTTTGTCACCAAACCCATCGCTGAGGCATTTGGTATTGATAACTTGATTGGCACCACACCAGAGGAAATCAACGGTAAATTTACTGGCAAGGCCACTGGCATCCCTAGTTTTCAAGAAGGCAAAGTCACGCGCCTGCATACTTGGCTAGCTGAGCAAGGTAAAACACTGGCTGATTTCGAGACTACGTGGTTTTACAGCGATTCACACAATGACCTGCCGCTGATGAAGCTGGTGGATAAACCGATTGCAGTGGATCCTGACCCAGTATTGGAAGATTACGCAAAAACGCAGGGATGGCCGATTATCAGTCTGCGTGGTTGATATAAAACAAGCTTATCAGCCAAGGCGATAACAAATATCGCGTACAAGCCCTGTACCGCGATAGATCAGCCCGCTGTAGACCTGAACCAAGCTAGCACCAGCCTGGATTTTATCAAGCGCATCTTGCCCACTAAGTATGCCACCAACGCCGATAATGGGTATCTGGCCTTGCAGGTGTTGGGCAAGTTGCTTGATGACCAATGTCGATTTATCGCGTACAGGTGCGCCTGAAAGCCCGCCTGCTTCTTCGGCGTTTTTAAAGCCAGCGACAGCATCTCGAGCCAGCGTGGTATTGGTGGCGATGACACCATCAATCTTGTGCACTAGCAATAAATCAGCGATTTCTTTCACTTGCTCTGATTCTAAATCTGGTGCGATTTTCAGGGCAATGGGTACATAGCGCCCGTGTTGATCAGCCAAGCGTAATTGCTCCTGCTTGAGCGTGCCAAGTAGAGCCGATAAGGCTTCTTTTTCCTGTAGCTGACGTAAATTCTTGGTGTTGGGTGAAGAGATGTTCACAGTGATATAAGTCGCATGAGCATAGACTTTGGCCATGCAGTTCAGGTAATCATCCACAGCGCGTTCATTCGGCGTATCAAAGTTCTTGCCGATATTGATGCCGAGCACACCTTTGAATTTTGTGGCTTTCACCTTCTCAACCAACGCATCTACACCAGCATTGTTAAATCCAAAACGGTTAATGATGCCTTCTGCTTCAGTCACCCGGAATAACCTGGGTTTAGGGCTGCCTGGCTGTGGGCGTGGTGTAACGGTACCCACTTCTATAAAGCCAAACCCCAGTGCGGCGAGGCCATCTATGTAAGCGGCGTTTTTATCCAGCCCTGCGGCTAAACCTACTGGGTTTGGGAATGTAATGCCCATCACGCTTCTTGGCTGGCAGGCTGGAGGCTTGGGTAATAGACCCAGCAGGCCTGATTTTTCGGCAAAGCTTAGGGATTTTAACGTGAGGTCATGTGCTTTTTCGGCATCTAGCTTGAATAGCAGCGGTTTTGCGAGTTGGTAAGTATCCATAGCTGGATTTTACCGTAAAACCAAACAGGCAATGTTGCCCTGTTTATTATGGATTAAACTTCTTCTGCTATTAATTCAGTTGGCTCAATCGCCGATTTCTGTGTCACCGCATGTTTGAGATAGCCATCAAAATGGTTGAAAATTTTGTCCCATGAGTAATCAGCCACAGCCAGATGCGCAGATTGGCCCAGCTTTTTCAATTGCGGTATATCGCTAGCAAGATCAATCGCGGCCTGGATAAAGCCAGCTTGGTCACCGAAAGGCACAATCAAACCATTCTTCTGGTGCTTGATGAAAATCTCGGCAGCCGCGTAATCGTAAGCAACTACGGCCAAACCGCTTGCCATGGCTTCTGTGACCACATTACCAAAAGTCTCTGTCATGCTGGGGAAGAGGAATAAGTCGCCAGAGGCATAATGCTCTGCTAGCGACTCACCCAATTGCGCACCGCAGAATATATGGTCTGGGTATTTTTTGAGTAACTTCTTCAAAGCGGGGCCATCACCAACCCAAATCATGCGTGCCTTTGGATTCTTTTGCTGGATAGCCGTGAATGCTTTAGCGACTACA
Source organism: Methyloradius sp. (assembly GCA_035460505.1). Taxonomy (GTDB): domain Bacteria; phylum Pseudomonadota; class Gammaproteobacteria; order Burkholderiales; family Methylophilaceae; genus Methyloradius. The sequence continues at coordinate 17,013 of DATHWP010000122.1, forward strand.
TGCAAGCTCTTTTCTGCCGCCATTCGGCCAACATAGATTACTGCGAGGCCGCCTTGTTCAACACCCCACTCGGCTCTTAATGCAGCACTACGCCTATGTGCAGAGAATAATCCACTATCAACTCCGCGGCCAAGCACAACCACGTTGCGGTAATTTTCTTCTAACAACATATCGCTCAATATGGCGTTAGGCACCATGGTGAGACTGGATTGGTTATGAAACACGCGTAAATGGCGCATGACCATGCCACGCAACCAGCCCATCCGGTAATACTTACAGTAACTATGAAAATTCGTATGAAAACTACTGGTGACTGGAATGCCAAGATTCTTCGCCACCTTGAGTGCAGCCCATCCGAGAGGGCCTTCAGTAGCAATATGAACAACGTCTGGCCTGTTCTTTTTCCATTGCTCGCGTAATTTGACCAGCATCGGCATGCCAAAACGTAAACCGTTATAGCCAGGAATCGGCAAGCCAGGCACCAACACATGCCGTATGCCATGAAGCGGCTCAACGTGCACATCAGATTTACGACCATCGCTTTTTTGCCTAGGTCTGACTACTTGGACTTGCCAGCCTTTGGCTAACATGCCGTGGATCAAGCGCTGCAGAGTCATTGCGACGCCATTGATCTCTGGCGGCCACGTTTCGGTGACTAAGGCCATGTAATGCGTGAAGGGGAAATCAGGTTGCGGATCAATATGCGTATGGAGTGTATTCATGATGCGATTCTTGATTTGAAATGTGAAACATCTGTGATGCTTCAGTTAAGAATTCAAGAATGCGGAAAATCTTTACAAACAAAAGCCCCATAAAAAAACAGGCGCCAAAAGCGCCTGTTTTAAGAGGTAGAATAACATCAAATAGCGTCATTCCCGCGTACCTGCGGGTACGCGGGAATGACGTAAACCCTAGCAATCAATCACACAAATCTGCTCTGAAAGCTTGATCATACGTTCTACCCGTGTCACCCAAACAATCCCGTCACCAACCTGGCCTGTATGCCCAACTTCTACCAGTATCTGTAGCACACCTTCAACCAGATCATCTGGTGTCACCATTTCGATGCGCACTTTGGGGCTGTAGTCAGTCAACTCTTCACGTATGCCCATCGCTGGTTTTGCCAAGTGATGACCACATCCCTCGACCTTGCTGACAGTCATGCCAGGAAAACTCTTGATATTGCGTAACGCAGAACGTATTTTTGCCAGCCTGTGTGGCTGTATGATGGCTTTGATTTCTTGCATGATGTTTACCTTTCGTGCCTTGAATTCATGTTAATCAGGCTTCAATTCTTGATTCTTCAAACTTGCGATATAGCGTAGGGACAACCACCAGGGTCAATAATGTAGAGGTGATCAAACCACCAATCACTACAATCGCCAGCGGGCGCTGTATTTCAGAGCCGGGGCCAGTAGCAAACAGAAAAGGCACCAAGGCCAGCATCGCTACGGTGGCAGTCATCATCACGGGTCTAAAGCGCTGCTTGCAACCCTGCACAATGGCCTCCATCTGGCTCATGCCGTCATCTCTCAGGCTACGGATATAAGACACCAGCACCACGCCATTCAGCACGGCGATCCCCCATAAAGCTATAAAGCCAACAGAGGCGGGAACGGACAAATATTCACCCGTAACAAATAAGGCAAATATACCGCCGATAGAAGCAAAAGGCAGCACCATAATAATCATGGTGGCGTAGCGCACAGAGTTAAATAGCAAGAATAGGAGGAAGAAAATCGCCGCGATCGTAATCGGGATAATCACTGCAAGGTGACCGAGGGCGCGCTCCATATTCTGGAACTGGCCACCGTACTCCAGATAATAACCATCTGGCAGTTTGAGCTTTTTATCAAGCACTTGCTGTAACTCTGCTACAAAGCCGCCAAGGTCGCGGTCTTTGACGTTAATCCCCACGACGATACGGCGCTTGGCAAGCTCACGGCTGATCTGCGCAGGTCCGTCACGTACTTCGATCTTTCCTAAATCACGCAACGCTACTCTGGACCCGTTGGGTGAGGTAATCAGAATATTGCTGATGGCCTCTACATTATTACGGAAACTTTCTGGATAGCGGATAGCAGCGCTAAAACGGCGCTGCCCCTCAAATATTTCCGTTGCTACTTTACCGCCGATGGCAGTTTCAATCACGTCATGGATATCTGATGCATTGATGCCCTGGCGCGCAATAGCTTGTCTATCCACCACCATATTGAGGTATTGCTGGCCTGAGACTTTCTCCACACGCATATCGGTCGCCCCGCGGATTTCACCTGCCAGTTTGGCGATTTCCTCCGCTTTGGCTTTCAGCGTTCCCATGTCTTCACCGAATATTTTGACGGCCACATCTGAGCGCACACCAGTCAGCAGTTCATCCACTCGGTCAGAGATAGGCTGCGCCATCACTACTTGCGCTCCTGGCAATACACGTAACTGCTTCTGGATTTCCTCAGCAATCGTATCCTGTGTCCAGCCCTTCGGCCATTCACTACGCGGTGTAAGGCTGACAATCGGTGAAGATTCATTCTGGCTCTGCGGATCCGCTGGGCTTTCACCTCGACCCAAACCCGATATCGCCGATTTCACGCCAGGGATTTTAGAGATGATTTTCATGGCCTGCATTTCCATCTTGATGGACTCTTGCAGCGAAATATTGGGTACCCGAATAATGTTCGGGACAATTGAACCTTCTTTCATCTCAGGAATAAAAGAAGTACCCAGCAGCGGCACTGTCAGTATCGAGAGGGCAAACACAGCCACTGCCGTCAGAATAGTTTTCTTTTCATTGTTAAGCGCCCAGTTAAGAATAGATACATAAGGGCGCTTGATGGCCTGGATTAGCCGGGTATCTTCTCCGCTACCGCCCTTTAATATGTAAGAGCACATCACGGGTGAAAGTGTGAGGGAAAGTATAAGCGACACGAACAATGCTATTGCGATCGTCAGTGCCAGCGGCGCGAACATCTTGCCTTCCATGCCTTCTAGGGTCATGAGCGGCAGGAATACCAGGATAATGATACCCACACCAAATAGGACAGGCGTTGCCACTTCAGAGGCAGCCTCGAATACGACGCGGATTTTGCTCTCGTTTTTGCGGTGACCGAGTTGGTGGAACGTGTTCTCAACCACCACCACCGAGCCATCCACCATCAGGCCAATCGCGATGGCCAAGCCACCCAACGACATCAGGTTGGCCGAAATGCCGTAATAATTCATCGCCATGAAAGTAATCAGCGGGGTCAGGATGAGCGTGCCCACCACAATCAGGCTGGAACGCACATCCCCCAAAAATAGAAACAGGACAACGATCACCAACAATATGCCCTCTATCAACACCTTGACTACGGTATGCAGTGCGGCATCTACCAATTCGCTACGGTCATAGAATGGAATAATCTTCAGCCCACCAGGCAGCATGTTCTTTTCATTGATTTCTTGTACGCGATCCTTGATACGGCTCACCACTTCCTTGGCATTGCCGCCGCGCATCATCATCACGATACCGCCTACCGATTCGGTATCGCCATTCTTGATCAGTGCACCCACGCGCCCTTCGTAGCCCATTTTCACTTCTGCCACATCACGCATATAAACAGGTGTACCGTTCTGCTCTTTAAGGACGATACTGCGAATATCATCCAGACTCTGGATCAAGCTAACGCCGCGCACCAGATACTGCTCGGCATACTGAGGCAATATTCCGCCGCCACTGTTTGCATTATTACGTGCCAGCGCCTGATAAATATCCTGTAGTTTGAGGCCGTAATGATTCATCCGATCTGGATTCACCAGCGCTTGATACTGCTTGACGTAGCCGCCCTGAGAGTTAATTTCCGCGACACCAGGAATGCCACGCAACATCGGTCGGACTATCCAGTCCTCAACCGAGCGGCGCTCAGTCAGGTCTTCTTCACTTAGTTTTTTGCTGCCATCATCAGTTTTATCCAATGTGAATTGGTAAACCTCACCTAGGCCAGTTGAAACAGGTCCTAATATTGGCGTCACGCCTTCTGGCATGCGGTCCATGACCTCCATTAGCCGCTCCATCACCAGCTGCCGCGCAAAATAGACGTCTGTACTTTCGGTAAACACCAAGGTAATGAGTGACAGGCCATTCTTATTGAGGGAACGCATTTCAGTCAGGCCGGGCAAGCCCGTCATGGAAATTTCCAGAGGTACAGTAATAAAGCGTTCCACCTCTTCTGGAGAACGGCCATTGGCCTGAGTAGCAATCAGCACCTGTACATTCGTCACATCAGGAAAGGCATCCACAGACAGCTTCTGCACGGCAAAAAGGCCTGCCACCATGAGTGCAAGCGCGATAACCACAACAACAAGACGTTGGCGCAAGGCGCTACGGATAAGTGATTCAATCATGCTATATTCCCGTGATCATTAATTGTGATTGACGATATTGCTGCCTGTTGGATTACGACAAACATTTCTCGTTATTCCGTATATGAGACATGCAATCAATAACTGGACGCCTCATCATAACAAATTATATGTAACAAAATGTTTTGCTCTGTTTGTGGTCATTAACGCTGTAAGCCAAAAAATGAAAAATGGACTCCCGCAGGAGCCCATTTATGACTAAAACCAAGAAGCGTATTGATAAAGCACAGACTACTTGATCACTGTAATCTGCTCCGACAACCGTATCATGCGGTCTACATGTGTCACCCATACGATACCGTCACCTACTTGGCCAGTATGGCCAACTTCTACCAGAATCTGCAGCAGTCCCTCCAGCATGTCTTCGGGCGCTACGATTTCTATACGCACCTTTGGACTATAGTCCGTGAGTTCTTCACGGATGCCCATCACTGGTTTTGCCAGATGATGGCCACAACCTTCAACCTTGCTCACGGTCATGCCTGGAAAGCCCTTAATGTTGCGTAAGGCTGAACGTATCTTGGCCAGGCGGTGGGGTTGCACTATCGCTTTAATTTCTTTCATGTTGAGCTCCTTATGCCTCGACTCTTTCTTCCTCAAACCAGCGATACAACGTAGGAAGAACAACCAGCGTTAGAATTGTAGAAGTAATCAAACCACCAATGACCACGATTGCCAATGGGCGCTGCACTTCAGAACCAGGCCCCGTGGCAAACAGGAATGGCACTAACCCTAGCATCGCCACCGTCGCAGTCATCATGACTGGTCGGAAACGTTGCGCGCAACCTTGGGCAATCGCCTCTAACTGCGATTTACCTTCATCGCGCAGACTTCGGATGTACGAAACCAGCACCACACCGTTCAACACCGCAATACCCCACAGCGCAATAAACCCAACCGATGCAGGTACCGACAAATATTCGCCAGTCACAAACAGGGCGATTACGCCGCCAATAGAGGCAAACGGCAACACCAGAATAATCAGGCTGGCAAAACGCACCGATTTAAACAGCAAGAAAAGCAGGAAGAATATAGCGGCAATAGTAATTGGCACAATCACCATCAAATGCGACATGGCGCGCTCCATGTTCTGGAACTGCCCACCCCATACCAGATAATATCCTTCAGGTAATTTGACCTTACTTTCCACTTTCTGTTGCAACTCGGTCACAAAACCACCCAAATCTCGATCGCGCACATTGACACCAACCACAATACGGCGTTTGGCAGACTCACGATTGATCTGCGCTGGGCCGTCCAGCACCCTGATGTTTGCCAAGTCAGCCAGCGCGATTTTTGAGCCTCGGGATGAGGTCATGAAAATATTGCTAATCGCCTCTTGATCATCTCGAAACTCTTCGGGGAAACGCACTGCAGCTTGAAAGCGACGCTCTCCCTCAAAAACCTCAGTAGCCACTTTACCGCCGATGGCAGTTTCAATCACATCGTGGACATCTGCGACATTGATGCCATGGCGCGCAATGGCCTCGCGGTCAATATCAATCACAAGATACTGCTGCCCAGTCACTTTATCAACACGCATATCGGTTGCACCTTGAATGGTGCCTGCCACCTTAGCGATTTCATCTGCTTTGGCCTTGAGTACGGCAATGTCTGAACCGAATATCTTGACTGCAACGTCTGATTTAACGCCTGTCACCAGCTCTGCTACCCGCGCAGCAATCGGCTGCGACATGACCACTTGAATGCCCGGAATGCCTTTGATCTTTTCACGGATAGCATCGGCAATTGAGTCCTGGTTCCATCCCTTAGGCCATTGGTCCCGCGGCAACAGACTAACAATAGGCGTAGATTCATTCTGGCCTTGCGGGTCAGCTGGGCTTTCACCACGACCGACACCAGACACTACGCTCTTGACCCCAGGTACTTCCATAATGGCTTTCATGGCAGTATTTTCTAGCTTGACTGACTCTTCCAGAGAGATATTGGGCAAGCGAACGATACTAGGCACAATCGACCCCTCACGCATTTCTGGAATAAACGCGGTACCAAGGAAAGGAAACAGCAAGAGCGTGCCAACAAATACCAGGCCTGCAATCGATACGGTCTTTTTCGGATTGCCCACCGCAGCGTTCAATAGCTTAAGGTAAGGTGTTTTCATCAGCCGAATAAACTTTGTATCCTCACCTGTGCCACCTTTTAGCAGATAAGAGCTCAAGGCAGGGGTCAAGGTGAGTGAAAGCACCAGTGATACAAACAAGGCGATGGCAATGGTATAAGCCATAGGCGCAAACATCTTGCCCTCCATACCTTCCATGGTCATCAGCGGTAGGAACACCAGAATAATAATGCCGACACCAAATAGCACAGGGGTTGCCACTTCTGAAGCTGCTTCAAATACCACGCGGATTTTGCTTTCACCTTTGCGGTGGCCTAAATGGTGGAATGCGTTTTCCACCACCACCACGGAGCCATCCACCATCAGCCCGATAGCAATGGCGAGACCGCCCAGCGACATCAGATTTGCCGAAATCCCGTAATAATTCATGGCCATGAAAGTGATAGCCGGGGTTAGCACTAAAGTACCGACCACGATCAGGCTAGAGCGTACATCACCCAAGAACAGGAAAAGAATGATGACCACCAGGATGATGCCCTCGATCAGCACCTTCACAACTGTATGCAGCGCGGCATCCACCAACTCGCTACGATCATAGAAAGGCACAATTTTCAGGCCACTAGGTAACATGCCCTGGTCGTTGACTTCTTTGACACGGTCTTTGACGCGACCTACAACCTCTTTAGCATTACCGCCACGAATCATCATGACAATGCCGCCAACTGACTCAGTGTCGCCATTCTTGATCACCGCACCAACACGTACTTCGCTACCGATCACAACCTCAGCAACATCGCGCATATACACGGGAACACCATCTTGTTCTTTCAAGACGATATTACGTATATCAGCCACACTTTTTACCAGGCCTACTCCGCGTATCAGATATTGCTCAGAATAATGGCGCAATATACCGCCGCCGCTATTAGCATTGTTGCGTTCTAGTGCGGTATAAATGTCTTGCAGCTTCAGGCCATAGTGATTCATACGGTCTGGATTGACCAAAGCTTGGTACTGCTTGACATAACCACCCTGCGAATTAATTTCCGCTACGCCAGGAATGCCACGCAGCAAGGGGCGTACAACCCAATCCTGTATAGCACGGCGCTCTTTCAGCTCATCTACAGTGAGCTCACGCTTGCCATCATCATCGCGCTCCAGCGTGTATTGATACACTTCACCGAGGCCCGTTGAAACTGGCCCTAGTATCGGTGTGACACCGTCTGGCATGCGCTCCATGACTTCCATCAGGCGCTCCATTACCAGTTGCCGCGCAAAATAGACGTCAGTATTGTCGGTAAAGACCAAAGTGATGATGGAGAGACCGTTCTTATTTAGCGAACGCATTTCAGTCAATCCAGGCAAGCCTGTCATGGCCATTTCCAGTGGCACGGTGATAAAGCGCTCCACTTCCTCTGGCGATTTACCAGTGGCTTGCGCAGCAATCTGTACCTGGATATTGGTGACATCGGGGAATGCATCTACCGATAGCTTTTTAACGGCAAATACACCAGAAACTAACAGTGCGACAGCCAATACCATCACGATGAGGCGCTGTTGCAGCGCCCCACGAATTAAGGATTCAATCATGGTTTACTCCAGTTCTTTGCGCTTGCGCTCGTTGTTCAGATGAAAGGCGCCTTCACTCACCACAACTTCGCCCTCGTCAACGCCACTGGTGACAGCAACCATGCCATCATACTTAGTCCCTAATACTACTTCTCGCAGCCTGTATTTATTCGGTGCAATCTGCACAAACACATGATCTTTATCATTCTCACGCACAATACCCTGTACAGGAATGGCTAGTTTTGGCGTTGGTTTTGATAAAACCAGCATAGAAACCAGCATGTCAGGCTTAATCACACCACTTGAGTTATCAATATCGGTACGCACAGTCACTGTGCGGGTTTGCGGGTTAACCACACTACCAACGTAAATGAGTTTGCCAGTAATTTCTCTGCCACCTAATGCAGGGATATCAATATTGACCTCTTCACCTTCTTGAATCAGTTCAATCTGTTGCTCTGGCACCTCGGCAACTGCCCACACATGCGATAAGTCTGCAACAATAAACAGCTCTTCTGCAGGCTGCACAACTTGGCCAAGATTCACTTTACGGCTAATCACAGTACCTGACAGCCGGGCAATCACACTGCTGAATGAACGCATCTGTCCAGTATTAGTAAGCTGTTTGATTGAACCCTCAGACATGCCTAGCACCAACAACTGATCACGCGCTGCAAACAGTTCGGCTTGCGCAGCAGCAAGCTCTGCTTCGCGGCGTTGCAGCTCAGCAATACTGATGACATCAGATTCCAGCAGCAATCGAGCACGCTCTACCGCTTTGGTTTGCAGGCTGATTTGTTGCAAAGCCTTGATGTAAGAAAGCTGGTTTTGTGCCAACTCGGTACTATTTAAAGTAGCCAGTATCTGGCCTTGTTTAACATGCTGACCAAGCACCGCATCAATATCATGAATACGGCCAGTCACAGAAGCACCGAGTCGTGCCACGCGTTGTTCATCAACCTGGATACTGCCAGGCACGCGCAGAATCTCACGGATATCCTGCATGCCAACTGGCGTTACTTTCACTTGCTCTTGCAGTTGTGGGGTAATTTCCACAACATTTGGATCAACTACTTCTGTGGCTGCTGGAGCAGCCTCTTCCTTAGCTTTACAGCCTGCCAAGCTAAGCGCCAGTATAAGGCTGCATGCAATGACTTTGAGTGAGTCAGTTTTAGAATACTTTGTTATAGCAAAAAACGTAGATTGAACAGCCATTGGGGATTTCCTTTAAATTTATGTAGTTGGCAGCAACTCAGTGCCGAGCAAACGTTCAATTTCCAGCATCGCACTGACATAGTCATAGCGAGCCGCCAAATAATCCTTGCGTACCACACGGAAGGTACGCTGCGCGTCCAAATAATCTAATATGCCGCGCTCACCAAATCGGTAGCCAGCTTCAGCCGTCTTTAATACGGCCTCTGACTGACTTAACAAACCATTTTCAAAAGCAAACACCTGTTGTTGGGCAATCAAATAGCGCTGGTAAGCCGACTCAAGCTCGCGGTTCAAAGCTAGCTCACGATCACTGACATGCGCCTGCGCCTGCACAACATTGGCCGAAGCTTCTGCAATCTGGCCCTGACGTTGGCTCCATAAAGGTAAAGGAATCGCCAACCCTAGACGATAGCTGGTCAGGTCAGGATCCTGATCAACGCCCGCTTTCAACGTTAACCCCGGATAGCGTAGTTGTTGCTCCAAACGTAAACGTGCTTCAGCCGTTTCTGCCGCAGCACGAATCTGCTGCAACTGCGGGCTTTGATCTACCTGAGCGCGCAATGATTGTAATGTCGGCAGGCTGTTGCCCAGTGGCAACTCACCAGAAAGATCATATTCAATAGGCATGGAACTGCCTATCAGACCATGCAGATAAGCCTTACCTTCAGCCACGCGCACTTGTGCCGCCTGATAGTCACGCTCAGCAGCCAAGAGCTCAGTATCAGCCTTGATAAGTTCATAGCGAGGAGCCTCGCCAACGTCTGCGCGCAATTTCACGCGATCATGTATTTGTTGCAGCAAATTGCGGTCTTCTTCAACCAGCTTGAGGACAGCCTGACGCTGCAGAACATTGTAAAAAGCATCTTTGACTCTGGCACGTAACTCAAGCCGCGTGAGCTCTCGGCCGACACCTGCCACCCTGACATTAGACTCAGCAATGTTAAGGCGCTCTGTACGCACCCCTGAAAATTCCAGCGGTTGAGATAACCCTACCATCCAGTTGCTTTTGACCTGATTGTCAGTGCCAGTGCGATATCGACTGGGGCCAGCGCCAGCTTCAATCTCAGGATTGATATAAGACTTGGCAGTCGTCACCGTTGCGATAGCGGCATCTTCTTGGGCACGGGCAATATTGACTGTGGGGTTATATTGCTCAGCACTCTGCATCACTTGCTGCAATGTAAAAGTGGGGGCTGCATGCAGGTTGAGGCTGAAAATCAGCATTGCCAGTAAAAACAGGATGTGCAGGCTGTTAAAGCTATTTTGCTTTGCCAGCAATGAGGTTTCAAAGCCACTACTTTTTGCTTTTCCCGCATCATTCGCACAGCTTTGGTGCGTATAAATCTTTATAGGTATATTCATAGTATCCATCTTGGTTATTCAAACATTCCCACCAAAGCATTATGTCCCATAGCCTTGTGCCTTGGGTGCTTGGTAAGATTGATAAAACAAGGGGCGCCGGGGATGCTCAGCGTGACTAGGCAATTACCATGCTAAATAATCTGACGACAAGATTAATCATAGCAAAGGTCACGCCAAACACCATGGCTAGGCTTAAACTAAATTACGCGGGGGTCTTAACAGAAGGGATGGGTGTGGCTGGGAGTAGATTTCGTCAAACAAGATTATTTCAATAGAAGAAACAATTGCTGGTAAGGCTGCAGGCAGTAAAAGTGTAGTTGGCTCATTACAATCATGGCTGTTGTATGCCTCAATCTCGGCAACATTCAGGTGACTCGCAATTTCAAGATCTGTGTCGTAGCTGGCATGTATCTGCTTAGACAACACACAAAAACACATGATCAAGCTCAGCACAATGATGAAGGATTTACTTAAACTCATGTGTTCGATTTTATCTGACAATTCTGCTTTAAGGTTTTAATTAAACTTCAAATCTTATATACGACGCCAAATGGTACCTTGCGGCGAATCTTCCAGCACGACCCCGTTTTCCACCAACGCTTGCCGCACACGATCTGCCTCAGCAAAGTTTTTGCTACGACGTGCTTCTAGTCGTTGCGCAATCATTTGTTCTATCTCGTCCGACGAGTACCCACTAGCAGACACATCACCCTGCAAGAAAGTTTCAGGGTCTCGCTGTAGCAACCCTAACCCCCCCGCAAGTTGCTTGAGCAATAGCGCAGTCTCTTGTGCTGCAGTTTTATTGACTTCATTCGCCAACTCAAACAATACGGCAAAGGCTTCTGGTGTATTGAAATCATCGTCCATAGCAGCTTTAAAGCGGGCAGCATGTGGCTGTTGCCAGTCCACACTGATTTCCTTAGCCTGATCATGATTAGCAACATCCATACCACGCAATGCGTTATACAAGCGTGACAAAGCCTGTTTAGCATCATCCAGATGATGTTCTGAATAATTGAGCGGGCTGCGATAATGGGCGCGCAGAATGAAAAAACGTATCACTTCTGCGTCGTATTGCTTGAGCACATCCCTGATGGTAAAAAAATTGCCCAAGGATTTGGACATTTTTTCGTCCTGCCCATCTTTTTCATTCACTACGCGAATAAAGCCGTTGTGCATCCAGTAATTTACAAAAGTGCAATGATGCGCCGCCTCGGATTGGGCAATCTCGTTTTCGTGGTGTGGGAACTGTAAATCCTGGCCACCGCCATGAATATCAAAATGCTTGCCTAGGTGATGAGCGCCCATGACCGAGCATTCAATATGCCAGCCTGGACGGCCTTTGCCCCAAGGTGAATCCCAGCTTGGTTCGTTAGGTTTGGCGGATTTCCACAAGACAAAGTCCATGGGGTCGCGCTTGTAGGTATCAATCTCCACACGTTCGCCTGCCCGCAGGTCTTCAAGAGATTTGCCCGATAGCTTGCCGTAATTGGCAAAGCTATTCACTGAATAAAACACGTCGCCATTGTCTGCCGCGTAGGCATTGCCATTTGCAATCAAGGCTTCGATCATGCTCACCATGCCATTAATATAATCTGTTGCGCGCGGCTCAATGTCGGGGCGCATCACGCCTAGCTTCGCGGCATCCTCATCCATCGCCGTAATAAATCTAGCGGTTAACTCGCCAATAGTCTCGTTGTTCTCGTTGGCGCGCTTGATGATTTTGTCATCAATATCGGTGATGTTGCGCACATAGGTAACATCCAGACCTGAAGCGCGTAGCCAGCGATTGACCATATCAAATACCACCATCACGCGACCATGACCCAAATGGCAATAGTCATATACGGTCATACCGCACACATACATACTGACTTTGCCAGCAACAATTGGTACAAACAGTTGTTTTTCGCGCGCGAGGGTGTTGTAGATTTTAAGCATGAGAAATGATGAAGGTTGCCTGGTCGCCAGAGGTCTGATTTTGGAAAATATGTTGGATTTACAGCGCTATTTGATTTTATTGACCAACTCGACTAAATAAATCCCCTAAAAACAGCATCGGCTATTGGAGGTTACATAGGCTTGTTGATAGAATTGCGTTGATAAAATTAATTGCAGAAAAGTATATCATAATGCCTGTATTGCGCGTTGTCCTGACCGCCCTCCTACTATCCCTTCCACTTTCTGCCGCATTTTCACCATCAGCCAGTGCTGCTCCTGCTGATGATCTTAAAGAAATCACCCAGCTAGCGAATCAGGGGCAACAAGCCGCCGCTTTAACTAAAGTGAATAATTACCTGGGCGACAACCCTAAAGACGTGCAGGCGCTGTTTATCAAAGGCGTATTGCTGGCAGAGCTGAACAAGCGCGATGAAGCTATCAAGACCTTTACCGACATCACCGCCAAATACCCCAACCTGCCTGAACCATACAACAACCTTGCCGTGTTGTATGCGGATCAAGGTCAATACGATAAAGCCAGGATTGCACTTGAAACCGCGATTAAAACCCACCCAAGCTATGCGACCGCGCATGAAAACCTTGGCGACATTTACGCCCGAATGGCCTCTGAAGCTTATGACAAAGCCCTGCAACTCGATAACAGCAATGCGCGCGCGCAAAACAAGCTGTCATTGATTAAAGAGTTATTCAGTACCACTGGCAAACCTATCATGCTGGCAGATAACAGCAAACCTGCCGACAACATCAAGCCTGTGATCAAACCTGCAGAAATTACAAAACCAGTTGAGCCAGTGAAACCAACCGAAGCAGTCAAACCTGCTGATCCTGTTAAGCCCGCAGATACAGTTAAGCCTGCTGAAGCAAAACCAGCAGAGATCATTAAACCTGCAGAACCCGCAAAACCTGTAGTGGTAGAAAAACCAAGCGCAGAAACCAGCAAACCTGCGGACAAAGATGGTAATGAAGAAAACAATGTATTGAACGCAGTCAAAAACTGGGCAAAGGCTTGGTCAAACAAAAATGTTGATCAATACCTAGCCAGTTATGGTGATGGATTTCAAACGCCAGCAGGCCAATCTCGCAAAGAGTGGGAAGCCAGCCGCAGAGGCATCATCAGTAAAGCCGCAGCCATTAACGTTGAGATTCTCAACCCTCGTGTTATCCTCGAAAACGCGAACAAAGCCAAGGTGAGCTTTAAGCAGAATTATCGCGCTGGCGCTGTCACCAAAAGAACATCTAAAACCTTAGTCTTACAAAAAGTGCGCAACACCTGGTTGATTCAGCAGGAGCTGACCGATCGCTGAGCGCCGGACAATTAATCGCTCATGCAAATCTTAAAAGTATTATCTGTTTCCCTGCTCATAGGCAGCGCTCTGTTGCCATGGAATGCCACCGCCATTGATCACCTTGAACAGGTGAAATTCAATGGCAATAACAACTTTGCCGCCAACTACACCGAGAGCCTGCTTGTCAGGAGTCTGCTGCAGATCACCCAAGGTCAATTACAACAAGCATCACAGACCATAGACCAAGTGATACAAACTGCTCCAAATTTCAAACTTGCCTATTTAGTGCGAGGGGATTTACTCATGGCGCGTGCGCAGCAACTGCAATCTTTTGGTAGTGCGCCTCAGAGCAACCCAGACAAGGTTTCAGATTTTCGCGCTGAAGCGCGCATGCGGCTGGAGCATTACTTGGCAAAACAAGCGCCCAGCAGCGTCCCTGAGCCATTGTGGCAAATTGATGCCAGCCAGCAATATGTGATCGTGGTGGACGCTGATAAATCAAGGCTGTATCTGTATCGCAACGTGAATAACCAGCCGCAATATGTGGCAGATTATTATGTGACGGTAGGCCGAAACGGTAGCGAAAAAAGCAGTGAGGGTGATAAACGTACACCAGTTGGGGTGTATTACGCTGATAGCCAGTTGATCAAAAAATTGCCTGACTTCTATGGCAACGCCGCTTATCCACTGAACTACCCAAACGAGTGGGACAGGCACCAAGGAAAGAACGGCCATGGCATCTGGCTGCATGGTACGCCAAGCGATACCTATAGCCGCCCTCCCCGCGCTAGTGATGGCTGTGTGGTGTTGTCCAATCCCGACTTAAAAGCCATCGGCCCGATCATGCAAAAAGGCAAGACACTCTTTATTGTGGCCAACAATATGCAATGGGTAAGCCCAGATCAGGTGGCAACCCAAAAAATGGGATTAACAAAGGCCATTGAAGATTGGCGTAAAGACTGGGAATCGCAAGATACCGAAGCTTATTTATCGCATTATTCAGACCAATTTTTTACCCCATCTACCAACTTAGATGGCTGGTCTAAAGAGAAGCGTCGCATTCAAGCGTATAAAATGCATGTGGAAATCCAACTATCCAATGTCAGCATGTTCCGTTATCCTAATAGCCAGCAGCAAATGGCTGTCGTGAATTTTGACCAGGATTACAAAAGCGATAATCTCGACAGCAAGATGCGCAAACGCCAATATTGGATATTCGAAAACCAACGCTGGAAAATACTATATGAAGGCGCGGCTTAAACTGGCGATTTAAATATCCCATCAAGTTAAGCGCCTCTACAGTCCAAAGACTGACTGGAGAAAGTAATGCTCTCAAGCCCATTTTTAGTACGCAGTTTTTTATTGTCGACCTTTCTTAGCGCGATGTTATTTACATCAGCGACTAACGCGGAAGAAGTGATTTCTGGCAAACCTCAGGTTGAGTTTCAAACCAATCGAGGCATTTTTGTCGTTGAGTTATATCCTGACAAGGCGCCTGTAAGTGTGTCTAATTTCTTGAAATACATCGAGGTGGGATTTTACGACGGCACGATATTTCATCGCACCATTAAGAATTTCGTAGTTCAAGGTGGGGGATTAACAGCAGATATGCTGCAAAAGTCCACCTATTCACCCATTGTGAATGAGTCGAATAATGGTCTGAAGAATGAGCCTGGTACGATTGCCATGGCACGCGCATTTGACCCTGACTCCGCAACGTCTCAGTTTTTTATTAACCTGACGGACAATAAATATCTGAATTTTTACAAACCAGATCCGCATTACATCGGTTATGCAGTATTTGGCAAAGTGATTAAGGGGCTAGATGTGCTGCAAGCAATCTCCGCAGCACCGACCCAAGTGATTGGTCTTAACAAAAATGTACCTATTGACCCTGTGATTGTGGAACATACAAGGCTTTTAGATATGCCTATAATGCCAGAATCTCAAAGCAGCAAGCCGACTCCCACTGAAACAACCAAACCAAAAGCTAAAGGAAAAAAACGTGGTTAAACTACATACAAATTATGGCGAAATTACGCTTGAACTAGATGCTGAAAAAGCACCTATTACCGTCGCTAATTTTCTTGAATACGTTGAAAATGGCTTCTATAGCAACACCATATTTCATCGCGTGATTGATGGCTTCATGATTCAAGGTGGTGGATTTGAGCCTAGCATGTCACAGAAGCCAACCAATGCAGTGATTAAAAATGAGGCTAACAATGGCCTGCTGAATAAAAAATATACTGTTGCGATGGCACGCACACCAAGCCCAGACTCAGCCAGCAGCCAATTCTTTATCAATATCGCCGATAACGATTTCCTCAACTTTACTGCGCCTACTTCACAAGGCTGGGGCTATGCCGTATTTGGTAAAGTAACTGCAGGTATTGAAGTCGTAGATCAAATCAGAAAAGTGAAAACAGGCAGCAAAAACGGGCATCAGGATGTGCCTGTTGAACCCGTGATTATTGAACGCGCCGAAGTCGTTTAGGCGATTTCGTTTAGCATGAACATCATCGGAGATGGGGCAGACTTCAGTTTGTTCATCTCCGATTTGCATTTGTGTCATACACGCCCTGCCATTACCGCTTTATTTATTGAGTTCCTACAATCTAAGGCAACACAGGCAAAGTCACTCTATATTCTTGGTGACCTGTTTGAGTATTGGGCAGGTGATGATGACATTGATGACCCGCATCATCGCCAAGTGATTGATGCCATCAAAGTATTATCTGCCAATACGCCTGTTTACTTCATTCACGGTAACCGTGATTTTTTAATCAGCAATGGCTTTGCCAACGCGTCCAATATTACATTATTAGCTGACCCAACTTTGCTACAGGCCTATGGTAAACGCATACTCATTAGCCATGGCGATGAGCTTTGCACAGACGATCTGGCTTACCAAACATTTCGCACTCAGGTAAGAAACCCAGCATGGCAGCAACAATTTCTGGCACAACCACTATCATCCAGAAAGTCGCAAATCGAAGCATTGCGTATTCGCAGCGAAACAGAAAAGTCGCAGAAAAGCGAAGCCATCATGGATGTGAATGATGATGCTGTACAAGCGCTGTTCAAAGCTTATGCATATCCAGATTTATTGATACATGGTCATACACACCGTCCAGCCAAGCATTTGTTAGAGATAGATAGTCACCATTGTGAACGCTGGGTGCTAGGGGACTGGTACGATCAAGGAAGCTGTTTAAGACTTGATGAGTCTGGATGCAGCAATGTGATACTGCATCTCCACTAACTCAAAATAGGCTGACGATGGCATTAGGTAAAAAAGTAATTGTCTGCATCAAACACCGAACCAGTGCTCACCAGCCCTCTTGCGCAGCAAAAGGCAGCGAGGCCTTGGCAAAACAGATTGAGCAGATAATTACAGCAAAGGGGTTAATGCTGAGCGTGGAGCGTTTTAAATGCCTGGGATGTTGTGATCAGGGCATCAATATCAAGCTAGTGCCTGAAGGACCATTTTTGCATGGTTTGACGCTAGAAAATCTGGACGAGATGGCAATAGCCCTGGAAAACTTTGCGCATACAGCTCAATAATACCAAAGGCTCATCAGTTATCGCCTACGCGCGCTTTGTTGTTTAGCCATGTAAGCGATAGTCTGCTCTGCGCTGTAGATTTCATCCTTGGGCTGCTTGAATGCCAGCAGCATGAGTCCACCGTTGATCAATATAAACATCACTTCCAGATACAATATTGGTGTGACAATCGCGCGATATGGCGGTGGTGAAAAAATACAGTAGAACCCTTCAAAAGTAGGGATTACCGCATTGGTCATGTTGGAAATATATTCAAATGGTGGAAATAAAAATACACCTATCAAGTTCACTACAACCAAGATCATAGCCGCTTTGCGAAAGCTGAATTTCTTTTTAGCGTTGCGCCTTTCGTTCTCCAGCGTCAGCAACCACAACACGCCTAGATTCACCAAAACCACGGTCACTTCCAAATAGAGCAGATTGTCGTTAATCACCAGATTTAATGTTTTGTGAGATAAAGCGAACAAAAATCCAGCAAAAATCGATGCCCCGTGGCTACTCACCGAGTGATCGTCGTAGGGTGGAAACAAAAATACAATCACAAGGTTAACGATGGACAGTACGACTAATATCTTTTGTGTTTTACTCATGAATTACAACAATGATCTAGATGTGGTGATAGCTCAAACAGAGACTGCATAACCAGGGATTGTCTGCTCGTTTACCTCGTCAATCTGGTCTGGCTCCAGAAACTGCTGTGCATATTGCAGGTAAATCTTATCGCGGATAAAAAGATCAAATAAATCTGGGTCTATATGATTATCAAGCTTCATCTTGCCAAGAATAAATAGCGACTCAGACAGGGTTTTTATTTTCTTGTAAGGTCGGTCACGTGAAGTCAGTGCCTCAAAAATGTCAGCAATGCCCATAATGCGCGCTGGGACCGACATTTGCTCACGCGTCAAGCCACGCGGATAGCCTTTACCATCCATACGCTCGTGATGGCCGCCTGCATACTCTGGAACGCGCTGCAAATCTTTAGGATACGGCAATGATTCAAGCATATTGATGGTGACATCAATATGGTTATTGATTACCGTGCGCTCTTCATTAGTCAAAGTTCCGCGTGCGATATTCAGGTTATAGATTTCGTCTTCATTCAGGAACGGAATACGCTCACCTTCTGCAGAATAAAGTTCGTAGGCCCCGATATTGATAACCCGTTGCTGGTCTTCAGGTGTCATGAATTCACCGCCCAGATTAGCGTTATGCAGAAACTCTCTATCTTCATCCAAGCCTTGCTTAAAGGCATGTAGTTCAGACTCCAAGATATCAAAGTCAGCTGCTGCACCAGTTTTCAATAGTGCTAACTGTTTACGCAGCATTTCAGTTTCGGCTTGTTTCTTCAACAACTCAAAACGCTGATCGACCAGATTGATACGGTCAAATATGCAGGAAAGTTTGGTGGGCTTATCCATCACTGATTCAGGCGTAGTCACTTTACCGCAATCATGCAGCCAGGCGGCAATCCGTAACTCGTAGATTTCTTTTTCCGTCAGGTTGAATTCACGCAATGGGCCAACTTGGGTTTTGCATGCGGCATCAGCCAGCATCATGGTCAACTCAGGCACTCGCTGGCAATGTCCGCCTGTATATGGAGACTTTTCATCAATCGCATCTGCAATCAGCTCAATGAAAGACTCAAACAGGTTTTTCAAGCCTTCGATCAAATTATGATTGGTCAGCGCTACCGCGGCCTGAGAGGCGAGGGATTCCACTAACTGCTGATTCTCAGCAGAAAATGGGACAATCTCGCTAGTCACAGGGTCAATGGCATTGATCAGTTGAAGCACGCCGATGATTTCATTCTCGTGATTCTTCATCGGAATGGTGAGGAATGATTTAGAGCGGTAGCCCATGCTCTGGTCAAATTTACGTGTACCAGAGAAATCGAAGCCATCGGCTTCATAAGCATCTTCAATATTTACGGTACGGTCATTGAGCACCGTATAGGCCGCCACCATATTGAGGTTGGGTGTGCCGTCTTCGAGATACAAGGGCAACGGTGGGAATGGAATATCCTTGCCTGTTGTACCTCCCATGACGATACCCAGTGTCATGGTACGCATAATCTCGAATTTGAGTCGGCGATCATCAGTCACGGTATAGAGCGTACCGCCATCTGCGTTAGTAATTTCTTTAGCGCCGAGCAATATCATCTCAAGCAAACGCTTGTTGTTGCGTTCAGCAGATAGCGCGATGCCGATGGCGTTGAGTCGCTCTAATCGCTTAAGTAGCTCTTGCTGCTCAGTCATTAGATTTCCAGAATAACTGTGAAATTACTATCGTCTTATTTTCGCGTGAAGACTTTAAGGTAAAGACAAGCAACCTTAATTAAAACTTGGATATCAAATTCAGGGCACTATCAAGCGGCGCCTAGATAGAACTCCATTTTCACACCTGCAATCTCGATAACATCATGATCACTCAAAGAGTGAGCCTGCGCCCCTACTGATTGCCCATTAACCACAGGATGTGTTGCACCTTCCACATGGGTAATAAAGTAACCCTGAGGACGCTTGGTAATCACTGCCACCTGCACGCCAGGCTTACCCAAAGTAGTCAGTGCCTTGTTAAGTACCAGTTCTTTACCTTGGCTCGGCCCATTCAATACCTGTACGCGACCAACAATAATGGCTGATTCAGCTGCAGGAGGAGGGGTGATAGGTGCTGCTGGGGCTGGAGCAGCAGGTGCGGCTTGAGGTTTGGCAGCCTCTTGCAGCGCAGCTGCTTTCATTGGCCGAATAATCATAGTTTTTTCAAAATCATCTGAACCACCCAAGCCTGTGGGAATAGCTGACTCATTAATGTATTTGAGCTGATATTTACCGAACTCAATCAGGTCTGCATGCTGTAACACATGTTTTTTGATTGTTTTACCATTCACCAAGGTACCGTTGGTACTACCCAAATCTTCAAGGAAAGAGTCGTTCCCTATAGTGACAATCGTTGCATGCTCGCCACTAACCGCGAGGTTATCAATATGAATATCGTTAGTCGCACGCCTACCCACGGTGATTTTGTCCTTGTCTAGAGGAAATTCACCTAGAAAAGCCCCGTCCAGTGAAAAAATCAGCTTTGCCATGTTTTACCTTACTATTTTAACCAATTAAAAAAGTTGTTATACCATGTACGCTCAACGGGAAAAGGCTTCAGCACTTTTACCAGTATGACTGATATGTTGTCTTTACCACCGTTATCATTTGCCATCTGAATCAATTGATTAGCAGCCAGTTCGAGATTAGCACTTAACGTGCCAAGCGTTTCACTAATTTCTTCATCTGGGACTAAATCGCTCAAACCATCAGAGCAAAGCAGGTAAATATCGTCTGGGAGCACGTCATGCTCATGCAATTCAAGCTCAACCTCTGGATCTATACCTAATGCACGCGTCACTAGGTTTTTGTTATTCGAAAACTTTGCCTGCTCTGGCGTAATCAACCCTGAATTCAGTTGCTCTTGTAGCAGCGAGTGATCTTCAGTGATTTGCACAAGCTCGCCTTGGCGCAGACGATACATACGCGAATCACCAATATGGCCTGCAAGGAGCTTATTATTGGTAAACAAGCCAACCACCAAGGTGGTGCCCATACCAGCACATTGCGGCTGGCTTTGCGAAACGCTGTAAATAGACTCGTTAGCTTTAGCAACAGCATCAATCACCAACTGGCTTTCAGCCTGCATCTCCGAAACCGCATCGACAAGGCCTGGCTCTAACGTAATCATGCTTTCTTTGAGCTCAGCAACAATCGTCAGAGTGGCAATTTCACTGGCGACTTCGCCTGCTTTATAGCCGCCCATGCCATCAGCCAACACCACCAGACCAAGCTCAATATCGCTGGCAATCGTATCTTCGTTATGGTCTCGTCGCTGGCCTACATCGGTAAGGCGCACAATCTCTAAAAACTCCGTCATGTTCATGATTTAACCTGCCTCATTCATGCATTGACGAATTTCTGCTGCAATTTCAGCACCGCGTGGATAACGCTTATCCATATCCTTATCCAACATCTTGTCAATGATGTCACTCAGGCATTGTGGCAATTCGGGGTTGAGGGTTTTAACGCTTTCATGTGGTTCATTGGCAATTTTATACATCAAGGCAGCCATTGAATCACCCTTGAATGGTAATTGCCCAGTGGCCATTTGGTAAAGCATCACACCCAGTGAGAACAAGTCTGACCGGCCATCTACCTTCTTGCCTGCCAATTGCTCTGGCGACATATAACTAGGTGTACCGAGCACCATGCCCGTTTTGGTTTTGGATGAATCGGTGATGCGCGCAATACCAAAGTCGGTCACTTTTACGCTACTGGTTTCAAGCTCATACATGATGTTGGCAGGCTTGATATCGCGATGCACCACGTTTTGTGTATGCGCATAATCCAGGGCATCTGCAGTTTTAGCGACGATATCCATCACCTTCAATAAAGGCAGCAAATTGTCTGGCTTGGTATAAGGGGCAAGGTCTTTACCTTTGAGGAATTCCATCGCGATAAACGCCAGGTCATGCTCTTCACCCGCATCGTACATGGTCACGATATTGGGATGATTCAGGCGGCCAGCCGTCTCAGCTTCGCGGAAGAAGCGCTCTTTTACTTCCTCCAGCTCATCCGGCTCAAACTCTTCTGCAAGCGCCATGGTTTTGATTGCGACTACACGACCAATTTTCGGGTCTTTGCCCAAATACACTACGCCCATTGCGCCCTTGCCCAGTTCTTTTTCGATCTGGTAACGACCAAGCATAGGCTTCTCTACACTGCCATCCTGCAAGATACTTGTGTTGGTACGACCACCACCAGCGCCGCCCAGAATGACTGTCTCAGCCATCGCCCGTGAACGTGACAAACGCTGTTCAAGGTCTTTATATTTGGGGTTGTACTCAGCCATGTAAGCGAATACATTTTCTGCTTTGTTGAACTGGCGCTTGCGCTCAAAATCCAGCGCCAAGCTATACAAGGCATCCATCACGCTTTCTTCCATCGGGCATTTACGCAGGCGATCAAACGCCATATCCAGCTGACCCTGGCTCTGGAACATCAGTGCAAGATTACGATTGCTTTCGGCAGAATCAGCTTCAGATTTCTCTTTGCCGCGCTCTGTCATCAAGAAGCGTTTGGTGGTTAATAATGCATGACCAACCACTAGCAGCGTTGCAGGAATCATCAACTGCAACCAGAGCGCTTGCTGGGTCATCAGGTAGAAATGTGTAGCCACTAGCACAGCGAATAATGCTGCAGTAATGCCAGCCGCCATACCCGCTTTCAGTCGCGGTAAAAGTAAAACGAGATAAAGCGTAATTAAGAGCCACGCCGCCTTCTCAACCCAAAAGCCCCAGCTTGGCGCCACGAAAAAATCTTCATTCAAGATACTTGCAACTGAGTGGGCAAGCGTTTCAATCGGTGTCATGCTTGATGAGATTGGCGTGACTTGGCTATCGCCGATGCCACCTGCTGTTGCGCCGATTAAAACAATCTTGTCTTTGTATTTTTCGACTGGAATTTTGCCGCTGATAACATCGTAGAAAGAATCAATAGGGAAAGCGGCATGACCATCATGATTAGCATAGAAAAAAGTATTCATTTGCAAAAAACCGTCAGTCGCAATATTGAGTTTGCCCAGTTTAATGCCTTGGCCGAGCTTTACCTGAATGTCAGAATCTTTAAGATTCAGGTATTTGGCTGCGATTTGCAGTGATAGTGACGGATAGAATTGATCGTAATAAGCCAGTACCAGCGGCTCAGAACGAATAGCGCCATCAACATCTGGGTTTGCATTGAGGTGCCCAATTGCAGCCGCATTTTCACCGATGATAGCCACTGGTGATAATGCATTGATGGTAGGTAAAGGCAACAATCCAGATTCTTCTGCGCCAACCTTATCGATAATTTTCGAGAGGCCATTTTTTAGCACATAGTCAGGTAAAGGTTTATCTGGGTTGCCACGAGGCTCGCCGACAACAAATGGCATCGCTATTACAACACTATCAGCCGCTTTGATGCTGGCGGCCAGTGTCGCATCTGTATTCAGATTGGCTTGCGCATCTTTGAGGATGGAATTTAGTTCAGCGGATTGTGGCAAGGCCGAGATTTCAGGTGCATTGGCAACAACTTCAGCCAGCTTGTTGATATAGCTTAAGCCTGGGTCGATTTGTGGTTCTATGAAAAATACAGTATTACCAATGACCTTGGCATGCGCGCCTGCCAGCAGGTCTATCATTTTGGCATGTACTTCGCGTGACCAAGGCCAGCGACCGATATTGGCGATACTCTGGTCATCAATCGCGATAATGGCGATTTTGTCACCTGGGCTTCGAGACGATGCCTCAACACCCAAGTCGTAAGCTTTACGCTCCAAGCTTTGTAAAATGGCGGAACCGCCAGCGAATAAGAACAGCAGGGAGATGACTAACCCCGCAAACCAATCAGATTTCCAGAAGGTCTTTTTCAAACCCGCTCCCCTTAAATGTACGCCCTAAAATATACAAAACGTATGCTGAAAAATACTATTGAACAGTTATTCTGCTTCTTACTTATTTATTCAATTGGCATCTGTTCATTAGATGCCTGATATTACACGCGATTTTTTTCAAAAAGAAGATATTGCACTAAAAGATACAATATTTTATTGTAATTCAAGCATTAACGAGGATTCAGGATACCAATTACCTGCCATTGTGCCTAAATTCGTCAGGGCGCGCGGCAGCAGCTAATTTATCGAGCACGCCATTCACATATTTGTGACCATCTGTACCACCATATATTTTGGCGAGCTCAACACCCTCGTTAATTGCCACACGGTATGGAATGCTCGGGTCGAAAATCAGTTCATAGCCTGAAATGCACAATACGGCGTGCTCAACAGGGCTTAACTCTGCCAGCGGGCGATCAAGAAACTCCGATACCCTGTGGTCGAGTTCCTCGAGCTTTTCTGTCACGCCTTCAAGTAATTGATGGAAATAAGCTTCATCCGCTTTTGCGAGATCAGGGTCGTCAGCGAGGTCAAGAAAGACATGACGAATCGGCGTCTGGTTAAGAAAACTGCGATACAAACCTTTAAGTGCTAGTTCACGAGATTTACGACGGCTCTTGCTCGCCTGCTTGGGTTTTGCTGGCTTTGCGTCTGCTGCTTTTTTGTCTAGTTCACTCATAGCTGTTTCAACAGGTTAACCATTTCGATCACCACCGATGCGGCTTCTGCGCCTTTTATCGCCATGCGTTCAATGGCTTGCTCGTCGTTCTGTGTCGTCAGGATTGCATTCGCCACTGGCACTGTAGTATTGAGTTGCACCTCTGAAATGCCGCGCGCAGACTCGTTTGACACCACTTCAAAATGGTAAGTCTCGCCGCGAATAATCGCACCAAGCGCAATCAACCCGTCATATTCTTCGCTATCTGCCATCTGCTGCAACACTAATGGCGTTTCAAGCGCGCCTGGCACGGTTGCCAGCGTGATGTCATCTGCAGCAACACCCAGTTTGATCAACTCGGCCTCACATGCGGCCAACAGGCCTTCGCCGATTTCGCTGTTAAAGCGCGAAAGCACAATACCTATGCGCAAACCATTACCATTTAAATCTTGGGGAATTTCTCTCACGTGTACTCCATTATTTACTTGATGCGCCCTTTTGCAGGCTGGATAGTTAATCCGAGAATAAGGCGAGATTATAGCCGACTGGGGAGTGCTTTGAAATGAAGCGATTTATTGGTGTGATTGAGTGATTAATTCTTTATGGCGGAAACAATCAACGGAGTGGTCATTCACCATGCCAACCGCCTGCATATAGGCGTAACAAATCGTAGTGCCTACGAATTTGAATCCACGTTTTAACAAGTCTTTTGATAACTGATCTGAAATCACTGTTCTGGCAGGTAGCTGATCATGTGCTTGCCAATGATTCTGGATCGGCTTGCCATCGACAAAGCGCCAAAGATACGCATCAAAACTGCCAAACTCGGCCTGCACTTCTAAAAAGTTTTGTGCATTATTAATCGTTGCCACGATCTTCAGGCGATTACGCACAATCCCTGCATCCATGAGTAAGGCCTGGCTTTTCTCATTAGTATATTGTGCGACTATTTCAGGCTGAAAATCATCAAACGCTAGTCGATAATGTTCGCGCTTTTTAAGGATAGTTGACCAGCTTAATCCAGCCTGCGCGCCCTCAAGAATCAAAAACTCAAACAGCTTGCGGTCATCATGTACAGGTACGCCCCACTCGGTATCGTGATAAGCAATATCAAGCGGGGATTTTGGCCAGGCACAGCGTAATATCATTTAATGAAAAAGTATCCAGGCTTTTTGCAAGGTACTCCAGATACCAAAGCTGATAGGAATCAGCACCAGTAGCCACATGACGACCGCCACAGGCTTACCACCACCAGTGCTTGCCCCAGCTTCACCAGCCACGACTACTTTTTCATGGGCGATTTTCTTTTCTTCCGCCAACTCTTGCGCTGACATGAAGTATTTAGCAGCGACAGGTTTGACTAACAAGTTGGCGATAAAACCGACTATCAGCATGCCTGCAAGCACATAAAACACTGAAGAATAAACCTGGTCGAATGGCACGCCTTTCTCAAGGCGCACATCGTGCATATAGTTGACGACTACTGGGCCGAGCACACCAGCTGTTGACCATGCAGTGAGCAGGCGACCATGAATCGCGCCAACAAACTGCGTACCGAACAAGTCGGCAAGGTAAGCCGGAATCGTCGCAAAACCGCCACCATACATTGAAGCAATAATGCAGATACATGCCCCAAACAAGGCGAGCGACTTCGCTCCAGCGGCGAACGCAAGTGCCGTGTAGAGCACAGCACCGAGCACAAAGAAAATGAAGTAAGTCTGCTTGCGGCCAAGTTTGTCAGATGATGATGCCCAGGCAATACGCCCGAAAATATTGAATAATGAAATCAGCCCCACAAAACCAGCGCCTACTGCCGCGGCTGCCGCGGTCATGCCTTCATCTTTCTTAATGTCGGCAAAGCCAACGTCATGCTGACCAATCAGGGCGCCACCGAAAGTCTCCTGCAACATGGGTGCAGCGGCACCGATAATACCGATACTCGCAGATACGTTCATGCACAGCACCAGCCATAACAACCAGAACTGTGGCGTGCGATGCGCGTTTTTAAGATGCACATGGTTTTGCGCAATCATGCTGTTACTGCTAGTCGCTGGTGGCGTCCAGTTAGCTGGTTTCCAGCCAGAAGGCGGCACGCGATAGCTGAGTGAGCCCAGCAACATAAATGCAGTGTAGATCACCGCGAGTGATACAAATGTCTGCCAGATGCCCGCTGATCCTGGTGCAGAAAAATGCGCCATCAGCTTGGTAGCCAGTGGTGATCCTATCATCGCACCACCGCCAAAACCCATGATGGCCATGCCAGTCGCCATGCCGCGTTTGTCTGGGAACCATTTAATCAGGGTAGATACTGGGGAGATATAGCCCAAGCCCAGACCAATGCCTCCGATCACGCCAGAACCTAGCCACATCATCCATAGCTGATGTACATATATACCGTATGCCGAGATTAGCAAACCGCCACACCAGCACAAAGTAGAAACCAAGCCAGCCTTACGTGGGCCGGCACGCTCCAGCCACCCACCCCATAGTGCGGCAGAGCAGCCGAGCACAACAAAAAACAGGGTGTACATCCAGCCTAAGTCAAACTGCGTCCAGTTGCAGTCTGTAGCGGTCAAAGCCCTTAGTGTTCCCGCAAGCTTGTCGCCAAAAGTACTCGCACCAGCGGCACACGTAGCCAGCGCTTTACCATCGGCACCAAGCAGCACGTTGCCCAGCGGTTTCCAGAACACTGAAAAACCATAAGCCATACCGATACATAGGTGTAATGCTAACGCTGCTGGCGGAATCAACCAGCGATTAAAATTGGGGGATGCGGTGATGCGTTCTTTGGACAAAAATGATGCCATTACTCTCTCCATTATGGGCAACCAAATTAAGTGAGTTGCCTTATTTTTTAGGGTTCGCGGTTCAAATCAGAATATTAGATTTAGCACTAATATTGAACACTTGTAACAGAATGTTACCTGATGATAGCCAAATTAAATAGGCTAAAAAGCAATGACTTAAAAGCTTTTGCTCTTTGTCATGAATATGTCATATTAACGTCATATAGTAGGCTGAAACTGCATCGCAAAAGAGGAAACTAACATGCCAGCTAATATATTAATCGTTGAAGACGAACCAGCCATTCAAGAGTTACTTGCCCTTAATCTTACGCAAGCAGGGCACAACCCGCTGCGTGCACTTAGTGTTGAACAAGCACAATTGCTGATACGCGAAGCCCTGCCAGATTTGATTATTCTCGACTGGATGTTACCAGGCATGAGCGGTATTGAATTTGCTCGCAAACTAAAATCTGATGAGCTGACCAAAGCAATTCCCATCATTATGCTCACAGCACGTGGTGAAGAAATCGATAAAGTGCGCGGCCTGGAAATTGGCGCAGATGATTACGTCACCAAGCCATTCAGCCCGCGTGAATTGAATGCCCGCATCAAAGCCGTGCTGCGTCGCCGTGCCCCGCAAATGACAGATGACCCAATAGAAGTTAAAGGCCTGCGCCTTGATCCAGTCACACACCGCGTGACTGGCAATGGCGATGTGCTGGACTTGGGCCCGACTGAATTCAGGCTGTTGCACTACTTTATGTCCAACCCAGAGCGCGTGCATTCCAGAACCCAGGTACTGGACCGCGTTTGGGGTGACCGCGTGTTTGTTGAAGATCGCACAGTGGATGTACACATCCGCCGCTTGCGCTTGGCATTGGCTAACTCTGGTCATGAAGATTTAGTGCAAACAGTGCGCGGTGTTGGCTATCGTTTCTCTGCGCACTAGCTCATAATACGCACCCTTACCGTTAGGGATTTTACCGCGTGCTAGATATTCGCTGGAGAGCCTTCTGGCTCTTTTTCTCTCTATTATTCATCAGCCTGATTATTTGGGTATTTGAAAGTTTCACGCTCGCCTTGAGTGTGTTTACAATCGGCACCCTAGCTTACCTTGCAAGCCATCTTTACTGGCTCTATCGACTATCAGAGTGGTATAAAAAACCAGATTTAGCCTTAATTCCTGCAGGATCTGGCACTTGGGAAGACATCTTCGCCACTATCTACCACGAGCAACGCCGCCACAACCGCAGCCAAAGCCAGCTGAGCTCGGTACTAGACCGCTTTCAACATGCCGCCAGCGCCCTGCCCGATGCCGTAGTGTTGCTTGATGCGCGAGACATCATCGAATGGTGTAACCCTAGCGCTGAAAAATTACTCGGGCTGGCGCTGAAGTCAGACTCTGGCCAGCCGATCAATTATTTGATGCGCCACACCGAATTCATTGATTACCTGCAACTTAAAGATTACGCAGACCCCATCAAGCTTATCTCCTGGCGCGACCCATCAGTGACGCTTGAACTACAATTAGTGCCATTTGGCGACAACCAGAAATTGCTCATCGGCCGCGATGTCAGCCAGCTTGAAAAATTGGAACACATGCGCCGGGACTTCATTGCCAATGTTTCGCACGAGCTTCGCACACCGCTTACCGTGGTCGGTGGGTTTCTGGAAACACTGATGGATATGGAAGGCGCAGTACCTGAAAGCACCCGCGGCTACTTTGGCATGATGCAAGAACAAACTGGCCGCATGCGGCGCCTGATTGAAGATTTGCTGACTTTATCGCAACTCGAAAGCGGCCAGAATATTCCGCCAGACACCGAGATTGATGTGAATTCTCTACTCAATATGGTCATGCACGAAGCGCAAAGCCTGAGCAACGGCAAACACCACATCACACTTGAAGCTGACGCCTCGTTAGGCCTGACAGGCGCAGCGGAAGAGCTGCATAGCGCATTTGGCAACCTAGTCAGCAATGCAGTGCGCTACACACCCGAAGGTGGTGAAATTCACATGGTGTGGAAAATGCGCGGTACCGACGCCGCATTCAGCGTGCGCGATTCTGGCATAGGCATAGAGCAAAAACACATTGATAGACTGACCGAACGCTTTTACCGCGTTGACCGCAGCCGCAGCCGCGAAACAGGCGGCACTGGATTGGGGTTATCCATCATCAAACACATCCTCACCCGCCACCAGGCCAGACTTGAGATCGAAAGCGAACTCGGGAATGGCAGTACATTTAGTGCGATATTCCCTAAATCAAGATTAGTTCGAAAACGCCTGCCGTAGCGAATAACCAGTAATTCACTGGCTGATAATTGGCTCCAGCGGCTTGGTTTTGAGAATATAGGGATTAGCTGGCGCTTCTGTTTCAGCATCTTCCGCTTTTGACTTACTGCCTTTTTTCTTCTTGGTTTCAGGTTTAGCGGGCTTATCAGTACCGACTGAATTTTGCGGCAATGGTGGATACAAACTCGGCACAGTCTCCACCGAATCACCCCGATAAATCACAGCAGGCGATTTTTCATTAGGCAAAGGCACCACCAAAGTACGCGGCTCCAGATTTCGCGGCGGTACATAAATCCGCACCCCATTCGGCACGCGAGGCTGTGAACCCGGCGGTGGCAACACAGTAGCCGTATTCGGCACATCGCCAGACAACCCTGAGCTATAACCCAAGCCAGCCTCGTCATCCGCCAAAGCAGACAAAGAAACCAGACCAGCCATCAAAATAAATAAAGTGCGCATGGTACTACCTTAGTCTTTTGATTCAGGTTCAGCAATATCAAACAAGCCCACGAAACCGCCTCTAATCTTGGGTTTAAGCCATCCCACACACAAAAACAGATGCTCTGAGAGGCAATATCCATGCGGCTCCCGGAGCATCCGCTTTGGCTAGATTTAACTAGACCGCGCCAACAATACTTAAATGAATTCCCGCTTTCACGAAAATGACGGACTAAAGGTAGTTTGGGTTCTGAAGTTGCCCTTACGCGCCGAGCAGCGCAGTCATCAAGGGAGTAGTCGTCAATCACCTGTTTGAGCTCCGCGGTGGCTTACGGTTTGTGTAAGCCGCTAGGGCGAGTTTGATTGACGCCCATGAGGACGAGCAGCACAGGGAACAAGCGGTAGTGGGGCAGCTTTTTCTTTGGTTTCTTTCTTTTGGCTGAGCAAAAGAAAGAAACTCGCCTAAAGGCGAAATAGGTCGCTAATGCAAACCAATCACCAAGAGTATTCAGTTACTTGAATCGTGCCTTTACTTGGAGAAAAATACCGAATGACTTGCTGATTAATATCCACATGCCAGTATCCTGGCTTTTTATAGCTAAATATAACGGTGGGACTACCGTTCATTTTTGGTGCTTGCCATACAGTAAATAACTTGTCTTGCTGATTGTATGTTTCTATTAAAAAAGAGCTGTGAGGTTTTCTGAAGGAAATTCCATTATTGTTTTTTACAGATAGATTTGAAACCATTAAATCAAAATTCTCATTTTTTGCAGAGTAAGATGACTCTATAAGAATTGAAGAAACCTCACCCACATCTTTTGAAAAAACATTCCTGCCAGTTTTTTTAGATGGGTTATAAATAAATATATTTTTGTGCGCGTTTTTTGAAGATGAAGAAATAAATCCTTTTTCCTCAACGTCTTCAGATACAAAAGTAAAGTATTGACCCGTATCTTTATCATAGTCATCAAGGCTCACATAATTTCTATCGAAATAATCTGATAGAGCTACATTAGGTAATAAAGCAATTAACAGTAAAAAATATTTAATCATGAAGTTTTCGCTTTAAATTCAAAGAATCACAGCAACACCTTCTCTATCCCACCATTATTCGCCTTCTCCACATAATCCTCCATCCACCCCTCACCTAGCAGATGCTTCGCCATCTCAACCACAATGTAATCCGCCGTGATACCCGTATCTTCACCATAGCGTGACAAGCCTTGCAGGCATGATGGGCAAGAAGTCAGGATCTTCACGTCCTGCTCCGGCTTGCCTGGGGTCAAGCCAAGCTTGAGCATGCCTTTTTCCAGTTCTTCCTGTTTACGCATTTTGACCTGGGTGGCAATGTCAGGGCGCGCCACGGCAAAAGTACCAGACTCACCGCAGCAACGGTCATTCAGGGCAACATCCTGGCCCATCAGCGCGTTAGTCACCTTAAGCGGCGCATAGGTCTTCATCGGACTATGGCATGGGTCATGGTACATATAACGGGTACCAGTGACGCCTTCAAGCTTGAGGCCTTTTTCCATCAGGTATTCGTGGATATCCAGCAAGCGGCAACCTGGGAATATCTTCTCGAACTCGTATTTCTGCAGTTGATCCATACACGTACCGCATGAAACGATCACAGTCTTGATATCCAGGTAGTTCAGCGTATTGGCGATACGGTGGAACTGTACGCGGTTATCGGTGATGATCTCCTGGCCTTTGTCATGGTTACCAGCCGATGTCTGCGGATAGCCGCAGCAGAGGTAGCCCGGCGGCAA
>DATHWP010000123.1:0-4495 GCA_035460505.1 Methyloradius sp.
ATTACCGCCATCACGCATTACAGAATCGCTCACGTTCTACACAAGCTGGGCGTGCCGTTGATTGCGCGCATTATTTCCGAAATCGCCCATTCCTCAACAGGTATTGATATCCACCCAGGTGCGCAGATTGATGAGCGCTTCTTTATTGATCATGGAACGGGTGTGGTGATTGGGGAGACGACGATTATCGGCAAAAACGTGCGGGTTTACCAGGCCGTTACACTAGGCGCCAAGCGCTTTCCTACTGATGAAAGTGGGGTGCTGATCAAAGGCAATGAGCGACATCCTATTGTTGAAGATGACGTGGTGATTTATGCAGGTGCAACCATTCTTGGTCGTATCACTATTGGTCGTGGCTCTGCCATCGGCGGCAATGTGTGGTTAACCCACAGTGTGCCAGCAGAAAGCAATATCAGTCAGGCGCAAATGCGCGCAAACCAATCGCAGTAAGTAATTTAGCAAAAGCAATTGAGTAAGTAGTAACAATTAAACCAGCAGTAATAACTTAAATATCAATGGAGACTTAAATGGCCGAAAATAATCAGACACAAACCGCATTAGGCGATGTCGCAGCACGGACGCTTGCCAATGCCACCAAAACCGTACCTATGCTCAGCACTATCAGCCCTCGTTGGCTAGTGCACCTGATGCAATGGGTACCTGTAGAAGCGGGTATCTACCGTGTGAACAAAGCTAAAAACCCAGGCGCGATCGAGGTGGATTGTTCAGCTAAAGATGAACGCGAACTGCCAGCGACCTTTGTTGATTACGAAGAATGGGGACGTGAATATGTATTGAATGCTGTGAATACCGTGGTGGATGTACATACCCGCGTATCTGATTTATACAGCAGCCCACATAACCAGATTCGTGAGCAATTGCGTTTAACCATTGAAACTGTAAAAGAGCGCCAAGAGAGCGAACTGATCAATAATCCTGAATACGGTTTGTTGAACAATGTAGCAGCTTCACAAAAAGTGAAGTCACGCACTGGCGCACCAACACCAGATGATTTTGATGAACTAATCGCTAAAGTATGGAAAGAGCCAGCATTTTTCCTATTGCATCCACAAGCTATTGCCGCATTTGGTCGTGAGTGTACTCGTCGTGGCGTACCACCACCAACTGTTGCAATGTTTGGTTCACAGTTCCTCACCTGGCGCGGTATCCCACTGATTCCTTGCGATAAGCTCAAGGTTACCAAAGGTAAAACCAATGTATTGCTGTTACGCACAGGTGAAAGCCGTCAAGGCGTGGTTGGTTTGTATCAGCCTAATCTGCCAGGTCAACAAAGCATGGGTCTTTCAGTGCGTTTCATGGGCATCAACCACAAAGCAATTGCTTCGTACCTGGTTTCCCTCTATTGCTCATTGGCTGTACTTACAGATGACGCGATTGCCGTGCTCGAAAATGTCGATGTAGGCAACTACTATGACTACAAGTAACTTGAACGACTTATCATCATTTGAGCCAGAAGCCATCCTGGCCTCATTGCCGGGCGAACATCCGAAAATGGGTGCTGCTTTGGCGATTGGCCGCGAGGCTAGCGAAACAGGGCATTTGGATGTAGCTGAGTTGTCACGCATTGCTAACGAAATCTATTCACAGGGCTTCCCTGTGGGGAGTCCGTTTGCAAGCGCGGGTGCGCCAGAAATTCCATCTACTGCTTCATTCCCTGAAGCAAAAGCGCCAAGCAGCTTGCCTGGCGCTGGCGTAACGCCAACAGCTTACATTCCCACCTTTTCACCTGTAGTGTCTGACGGCATAGCGTTGGGTGGAGCATCACCTACATTGCCTGGCTTGCCAGCAGGTGCCCCTGCCCCGGGAGATGCGCAGATTGGTCATTTACAACAAGGGCCTGGGTTTTCAGAGCAATTGCAGGTGTCATCATTAGTGTTAGGCACTGATATTCCGCAAGGCGATGAGTTGAATGCTCTGCTAAGTAGTTTTGGTGTTAGTTCTGCCTCGTCATTGGGATTCCCTGTAGTTGGTTCAGTGCCGTCAAGCGCTGGGTCATCTAGCTCACCCTTTTACTTTCTAGGTGGGCATCAGTCACCACAAACTACAGATGCTATTGCTTCATCGGCACATCCGCAATTTGATGCTAATTTAATCCGCAAAGATTTCCCTATTTTGCGTGAATTGGTGAATGGCCGTCCGCTGATCTGGTTTGATAACGCAGCTACTACGCAAAAGCCGCAATCGGTGATTGACCGGGTTTCTTACTTTTACGAGCACGAAAACTCAAATATCCACCGTGCGGCGCATGAGTTGGCAGCACGTGCTACTGATGCATATGAGGGTGCCCGTGAAACAGTGCGCCGCTTCATAAATGCGCCATCTGTGAATAATGTCATTTTTGTGCGTGGTACAACGGAAGCAATTAACCTCGTGGCAAAAACCTGGGGTAAAAAGCATATTGGTGAGGGCGACGAGATTCTGATTACGCATCTTGAACACCACGCAAATATCGTCCCTTGGCAGCAGCTATGTTCTGAAACAGGTGCCAAGCTTAAGGTGGCGCCAGTAGATGATAATGGTCAGGTATTGCTCGATGAATACCAGAAGTTATTGACGTCAAAAACTAAGCTAGTGTCATTCACGCAAGTTTCAAATGCACTCGGCACGATTACACCTGCACACGAAATGATTCAGATGGCGCATCGAGCTGGCGCCAAAGTGTTGCTGGATGGTGCACAGTCTGTATCGCACTTGAAGGCCGACGTACAAGCGCTCGATTGTGATTTCTTCGTATTCTCTGGCCACAAAGTATTCGGCCCGACAGGGATTGGCGCGCTCTATGGCAAACCAGAAATATTGGCTGATATGCCAGCCTGGCAAGGTGGCGGCAACATGATTCAAGACGTTACGTTTGAGCGCACTGTTTATCATGAAGCACCCAACAAGTTTGAAGCTGGCACAGGCAATATTGCTGATGCCGTAGGCTTGGGCGCAGCACTTGAGTATGTGGAGCGTATTGGCATTAGCAATATCGAGCGCTACGAGCATGATCTGCTGCAATATGGTTTGGCTGCATTGCAAACAGTACCAGGTTTACGTTTGATCGGTACTGCGCCTGAAAAAGCTAGCGTGATGTCTTTTACGCTCAAGGGTTATCAGAGTGAAGAAGTCGGCGCAGCTTTGAACAAAGAGGGTATTGCCGTACGTTCAGGCCACCATTGCGCGCAGCCTATTTTGCGGCGCTTTGGGGTTGAGACCACCGTGCGACCTTCGCTTGCGCTTTATAATACTTATGCTGAAATCGATGTATTGCAGCAAGCATTGTTACGTTTGGCTTCAGGTAAAACACTCTAGGGTTATTGGCAAAAAAAGCGACAAGCTTCGTGAGAAGACTTGTCGCATAACGAGGAGACTGCAATTTAGGAGATGAAACTTTAAAACTAAGTTGTAGCATTGCTCAAATAAAAAGGCAGTCAGCTATCTGACTGCCTTTTTATTTGTCTGGAATTAATATATTCAGTCTTTAAGCTGCTAATAGCAGGGCTTGATGCTCGCTGTTTTTTTCTGAGTGATGTGGGTTGACCCGACAATCAGACTCCTGAGCTGCATCCTGTTTAATGCGCGCTAATCTTGACCTTAAAGCAGTTGGTCCGTTAGGCGTATAGACAATACGCACACCACGCTTGGCTGCACTCTGTTTAATCTTGTGGGTGAATGTATGGCTGATCCAGTCTGTGATCAGCACAATCAGTTCTGTATCGTGTGGAATAATGCGTTTGCCATCGCCTACCTTGCGGCCAGACCAATGGTTGATGTGTTGAATGCCAAAATTGGCCAGTTCCTGTTTGATTCCATCTATCTGGTCACCACCTACTATTAAAGCTGTACTCATTTTGCGAGCCTCCTAGGTTGAGTGGTGAGGTCAGATTTTGTCCAACCCCACCAATTTATTTCAAACTGATTTTTTAAATACTACGTTTAATTACTTAGCGTAGATTTCGTCAAAAGTACCGCCGTCAGCAAAGTGCGTTTTTTGAGCCTTCTGCCAGCCACCGAACTCCTGATCCACTGTCACCAGATTCAACTTTGGAAACACCTTTTCATATTTCTTGGCAACAGATTCCAAACGTGGACGGTAGTAGTTCTTTGCAGCAATTTCCTGGCCTTCTTCAGAGTACAAGTACTCCAAATAAGCCGTCGCTACTGCGCGAGTCTTATGCTTATCCACTACTTTATCCACCACAGTCACAGGTGGCTCAGCCAGAATAGAGAGTGACGGAACCACTATCTCAAACTTATCTGGACCCAGTTCTTTCTGTGCAAGGAATGCTTCGTTTTCCCATGAGATTGCTACGTCACCGATGCCGCGTTCTACGAAAGTGGTGGTAGATCCACGAGCACCAGAATCCAGCACAGGCACGTTCTTGAATAACTTGCTTAAGAACTGTTTGGTTTTGGCTTCATCATTGCCGTCATGCTTTTGTGCATAAGCCCATGCAGCCAAGTAATTCCAGCGTGCACCGCCAGAAGTCTT
>DATHWP010000124.1:0-25844 GCA_035460505.1 Methyloradius sp.
ACCATCCTCATAACGCAGGGTAAGCGCCAAACCATCAAACTTTGGCTCCACCGCGTAATTGATTTCTTCAATTCCCAAGCTGTCGCGAATGCGTTTATCAAAAGCAGCCAGCTCACTTTCTTCAAACGCGTTATTGAGGGAAAGCATAGGCGTGTTGTGGGTAACGGAATCAAATGCCTTCAAGGCCGCCCCGCCTACGCGTTGGGTAGGTGAATCTGGTGTAATCAGGTCTGGATGCTGGCTTTCAAGCGCTTGCAGTTCGCGAAATAGCCTGTCGTATTCACCGTCTGGCACGCTGGGCGCATCCAACACGTAATATTGATAGTCGTGATGGCGAATCTCATCACGCAAGACGCTTATCTGTTGTTCAATACTGATAGATGCGGAATCTGAGAACAGGCTTGTTTGCTCATTCCCAGCACTTGGGTTGGTAGTTGCCATTGCTAGGAATAATTATGAAAACAATCGAAGCGCACAAGGGCTGCCAGGCACTACGCCACGAGTCACCATTTGCGCATGAATCACCTTGAGTTGCTGGCGGATGCGCTCAATTTGCAACTCGCCAATCGGGCGCTGGTTATCATCTACCAGAATTGCATTCAGCCCATGACTCATCTGGCGGGCAACCAACACCATCTGATTAAATATCTCGCTGCAATTTTTCACACGCGGAATATCCAGCTGAAAACTGACGCCGCGAATCACCGTGGTACGCAAAACTTCAGGGCTGAACAGGCTGCCATCCTGATTAACCAAGGAGAATAATCGCTGCCCATCTGACTCATAATGGAACCCGCCATCTTCACCCAATACCATGCCACTGGCTTCTGCCAAGCCTCTGAACTTGGTGCCAGTAAAAGGACCACTTTCGCCTTGCACCAGATGGAATCCCACCAGTTTATCGACATCGATACAAAACTGATCTAGATCCTGCGCATAATTCAGTGGGTCTGGGCTGCCATGCCATTCAACCTGGGCTGCCAGCTCAAGGCCGATTTGGTCTATACCGCTTTGAAAGCGATTAAGGGTCTGATGACTGACTGAACCAGCTCTATCAGCCAGTTGCAGGCTGCATGCCACAAGCTTGAAGTCGGTCAGTTCCTCTTCTCGCGTAAGCAAGCGCCACTCATTATCTAAATCTTGCCCATAGGCATATACCGCTTTATCTACGTCAGCAAAAGAGAGGAAATAGTCACGCAATTTCAGCCCAGATAGAGGTTCACGCAAATACAAGAGTGCCGTGAGGTCAATCGGGTGGTAAATAGTCTCAGGCAATGAGACATTTCCATACTCTGGCTCATCAGCAACAGGTTGACTCACCTGACTCGCAGGTGGCTGATAGGGTTTGCGAGCTGGCACTTTGGCAGCAACTGGGGCTCCGGAAATACCAGATTCTGTAAAGCCAGATTCAGCCATTAAATCGCTTGTATCTTCCTCTTCGTAAACTGCTGCTGGCTCTGCCAATACTTCTTGGGGCGATTCAACTTCTTCTATGGGCTTGGCAATGTCGTCTTCAAACTCTTGCAGTGCAGAGACAGCTCTTGCCACTGCAGAATCATCATTAATATAGGCATCGGGAACAACGGGTGTTTCTAGTGGCTGGTATGTGCGTCGGCTGATGTCCGGCGATCTGGTGTCGTCATCGGTCAGCACTGCATCCGTATCAATATGGAACTCGTCCATCAGCACATCGCGTTTGGGTGCCTCAAAACGCTGTGATGTTTCATTTTTCAGGCGACGCTCTTGCCACCAGTTAAAGGCAATCACAGCAAGGATGATGACAACGCCAAGCAAGATTAAAAGTAGTTTCAGATCATTCATTTTTAAGGCTCATTTAAAGAGATTGTTAAACAAGAATCTCTTGATTCATCTGTAAGGCGGCTTCGATATCGACTTCTACAATACGCGAAACGCCAGATTCCTGCATGGTAACGCCAATCAGCTGCTGTGCCATCTCCATGGTGATTTTATTATGGCTGACAAACAGGAACTGCGTGCGCTCAGACATTTTTTTCACCAGATTGCAAAAGCGCTCGGTATTGCTGTCATCCAGCGGGGCATCCACTTCATCCATTAAGCAGAATGGGGCTGGGTTAAGCCTGAATAGCGCAAAAACCAAGGCCAATGCAGTCAACGCCTTTTCGCCACCAGAAAGCAGATGGATAGTACTGTTCTTTTTACCTGGCGGCTGCGCAAACACCTGCATGCCCGTATCCAGTATCTCTTCGCCCAGCAACTCAAGCTTGGCTTGGCCACCGCCAAACAAGGTACTGAACAGCTCGCCAAAATTCTTATTCGCTTCATCAAAGGTATGTTGCAAGCGAGTGCGTGTTTCACGGTCTATGCGCTTGATGGCATCCTCCAGTGTTGCCATCGCCTCTTCCAGATCAACTGCCTGGCTATCCAGATAGGTCTTGCGCTCACGCTCGCTGGCAAGCTCTTGAATCGCAGCAAGGTTAACAGCACCCAACTCCTCTATTTGCATGGTAATTGAAGATGTATTGCGCTCAAGATCAGGTACTTTAAGAGATGATGGCAATTGCTCGATTAGATTGGCCTCATTAAGCCCAGTGTCCTGCAACGATACTTGGCATTGCTCAAAATATAATCGTGCTTGCTGCTCTTGCAGGCGAGATTGCTCAAGTTTATCGCGTAGTGGATGTAATTGCTGCTCAGTCGTCATGCGACTGCGTTCCTGCGTTTGCAATTCAAGTTCTGTGCCCGCCATTGCATTACGGGATTGTGCCAGAGCTTCTTCACGCTGCTGTTTGGCGATGAGTGCTTTTTCAAGGTTGGCTTTTAAGCCTTCCATCTTGGCAGCTTCAAGCATGGTTGCAGATTCATCTTTACGCATAAGTAATGATTGCTTTTCCTCACCTAAAGAATTAATTTTATTATTTATCTCATTGATATTATTTAATATTAATTTACTCTCAAACACATGCTCTTGCGCAACACGTTCTGCTTTCTGCAATTCAGTGCGGAGGCTATTTAAAGCAGTTTCCGCACGTTGGCGTTCAGCCAAGGCTTGTTCACGCTCACGCTGCAGGCCACTCAAAGACTGCTGAATGCTTTCAATTGCATTTTGTTTTTGCGTCTGTTCAGCCTGTTGAGTAGTCAGGCGTAGCTGCAGTGATGCTTGCTCTGATTGCAGGCCAGCTTTACGATCAAGTACATGCTGGCGCTGCTGTTGCAACCGCTGAATATCGAGATTAAATTGATGTTGTGATTGAGTATGGACTTTAAGTTGCTGCTGAGACTGCTGATAGTTTAGGCGTAACTCCTGTAATCCTTGCTCCGCATCGCTTAAAGCTTTAATACTAGCCTGCAGGTTCTGCTTTAATGTTGGCAACTTTTCTTGCAAGGCCTCCAGTTCGCGTTGGCGCTCAAGTACACCATGCAAGGCTGATTGCGCGCCATACACAGCCAGACTGTGGCTGGTATAGATGTCGCCCAGCTGATTCACCAAGACCTCACCTGGTTGCAATGCACTGCGCAGGCTATTTACATCCGCCTGATTTTCTAGCAGATAAACATTGGCGAGCCAATCACGTAAAGCCCCATTCAAGACTTTGTCAGCGACTTCTACAATACTTTTGATCGGTTTTAAATCAGGTCGCGCTTTTGAATCGCCTCCCTCTTCGGCCACCTGACAAACCGTCAAAGCTGATGGCGGCCTTGTATTAAACGCAAACCCAGAGGCATCATTACTGACCAGCGCATTCAGGCGTGCCCCAAGAATGGCTTCCAGAGCGGTTTCCCAGCCTGTTTTAATAGTGATTTTTTGCCATACGCGAGCTGCATCAAACAGCCCTTCCGTTTTTAGCCAGCCTTCAAGTTTTGATTCATGGCCAAGTGATTGCTGAATTTTACTCAGGGAAGCGATTTGTGCGTCCGTCTGTGCCAGATTACGATCTTCTGACAACTGGGCATCACGCAGGGATTTAATCTCGTCCAGCAAGCTTTGCTCCTGCGTGCGCAGCGCGTTCAGGCTTTTATCAAGGTCTGCAATTGCAGTTTGCGTATTCTCGTAAGTGTTTTGTTTTTCTAGCAGTTCAACGTCGTTAGACAGTTGTAACGAAGATTGCTCAGATTCAAGGCGTTGCAAACGCTGCTTGATATCAGCAACAGCACGCCCTAGATGCTCTGCATTGGTCGTTTCAATCCGAATGGACTGCTCAGCCTCACTCAATTGTCGTTGTGCTGCCGAAAAACGCTGCTGCGCCGCCACATGTGCACGTTCGGTTTCTGGCAGTGCCTTTTTAGCCAATTGGAGCGCGTTGCCTGAGGCGGCGACCAGCTTTTCAGCATTTTCTTTTTGTTGCAGTAGCTGTTGCAGGTTTTCTTCAAAGGTCACGCTTTGCAGTTGTGCTTTTTGCGATTGCAATTCAATTTGCTGCAATTGCGCCAGTAAGCGTTCACGGGCTTCGTGCGTATGCTTTACCTGCTGCTCCAGGTTGGAAACTTCAGCATTGGTTTCGTAATATTGCGCTTGCGCCTGTTGAACGGCTTCACTCGCGGCATAGTGTTGCTGACGCAGGCTTTCGACCGTGCTTTCAGCTTTGCGCAAACTGGCTATTTGCGCCTCAAGCTCATTCACTAGCTTCTCGACTTGGCGCTGTGTTTTCTCCCAACTTGCACCTGCGTCACGCTTTTTAAGTAGCCATAACTGGCCTTGCGCAAGCTTCAATGCCTCTTGCAGGCGATGATACTGCTCTGCCACCAGCGCTTGCGACTCAAGACGAGTGATCTGTTTGTCCATTTCGCTACGCACATCTTGCACACGGGTCAGATTTTCACGAGTATCGCGCAGGCGTAGCTCGGTTTCGCGACGGCGCTCCTTGTATTTTGAAATACCTGCGGCTTCCTCAAGGAAAACCCTCAGTTCATCGGGTTTGGCTTCAACGATGCGTGAAATCGTATTTTGGCCGATGATGGCATAAGCGCGCCCACCTAAGCCTGTGCCAAGAAATAAGTCGGCGACATCACGACGGCGTACAGCGGTGTTATTGATGTAATAACTCGACCCTTTATCGCGCTCAATCACGCGTTTGACAGAGATTTCAGCATACTGCGACCATTCGCCAGCGCTTTGGTCACTCAGACCACCCAAACTATTATCGAATACCAGTTCAACACTGGCGCGGGATATAGGTTTGCGATTGGCAGAGCCATTAAAAATAACGGCATCCATCGAGTCACCACGCATTTCTTTGGCACTGGATTCACCCAGTACCCAACGTATGGATTCCATCACATTGGATTTGCCGCAACCATTGGGGCCAACCACGCCAACACGTTGCCCGTGTATGTGCAGAGTTGTGGGATCAACGAACGATTTGAAACCAGCTAGCTTAAGATGAGTAAGACGCAATTTTTAGAGTGATCTAGTCAAGAGTTTTCTAGTTAGAAGGCTTAGCTACTTAGTAGCAAGCTTGTATAATAATGGTCTTATTGATGCATTTTACGAAAAAGTCTCGGCTTTTGCATCGTCTTCTTTGATTTATACGGTAGCCCATATGTCTAGTCAACCCAGTAAAGCCCTTGAAACATTCGATAACCCAAAGCCAGAGCGCGATTTTCATATTCACATGGAAATCCCTGAGTTCACATGCTTGTGCCCCAAAACAGGCCAGCCTGATTTTGCAGTACTTTATCTGGATTACATTCCAGACCAAAAATGTGTAGAACTTAAAAGTCTCAAGCTGTATATATGGTCTTTCCGTGATGAAGGCTGTTTTCACGAAGCCGTTACCAATCGCATTTTAGATGATCTGGTTGCAGCAACCGCGCCAAAATTCATGCGCCTGACTGCTAAATTTTATGTACGTGGCGGCGTATTTACCAATGTAGTCGCCGAGCACTGCAAAGCTGGCTGGCAAGCACTACCGAGAGTTGACTTAACGCAATTTGAACAGCAATTTAATACGCGCGGTTAATTGGCGTCCCCACGGGGATTCGAACCTTGGCCGTTTCATTTGAGCGGCTACTGAATTAAGCTAACCGCAAGAATCAGATTGACAAGCAAGGCCGTCGTCATTAATATGGCGCAACTTTTTCGGGGGTATAGCTCAGCTGGGAGAGCGCTTGCATGGCATGCAAGAGGTCAGCGGTTCGATCCCGCTTACCTCCACCAAATAATCGGTGGCCCGAAATAAAAGATTTATGCGTTCTTTTAAGTTTCAGCGCGTTTAGTACTTAAAATAACTGCAGTTTTGATGTATAATTTTACCTCTATGTCCCCATCGTCTAGAGGCCTAGGACACCTCCCTTTCACGGAGGCGACCGGGGTTCGAATCCCCGTGGGGACGCCATTCACTGATAAGTTATTTGTTTTAAATAACTTATCGAATAGCGTAAAAAAAGCAGTGTCACTTCAGGTGTCACTGCTTTTTTTATGTCTATCAATTCAAGGGCTCGCAAGAGCTAGACACAGGCTTTAATTGCTAGGGCTTTACAGGTTGCTATTTCTTACACAAAGATAAGCGTTCTCCTACAGCGTATTTTCTTCAAAAGATTATGATTAAGTTAATTATGTCTTCGCAAAAAACTCTTTAAGAACCAATAGAACTGGGTATCAAGCATGTCAATTACTACAATAAACCCATCGCTGGAATGTTTTGTGCAATATAACTTAAACCATACTCTCTGATTTACCCCACTTTGCACAGCTTACATCTAACTTTCGAAACGTTTTCTCGCCAGTCCAGTGAATGGAAAGGCCATGTATTAGGCGGCATTGCTTTCTCCGACGCTAGCAACCAAACAGTCTCTGAAATAGCCAACTTCCCCTTTGCGCTGGTGAATATGCCTGTGCTTGAAGGCAACACTTTCGCCAGCGAGATATGGATAAGTGATCACAAGGTGCGCCATGCACAACGCGGTCTGATTCGTTATAGTTATGACGAAGACACACTGTTTGGTGTCTTGGTTATGCCCCAGATTGGGGCATTGGAACAAATAACTGAATCCGCATTTGCCCAGATATTTTCATTGCTTGAAGCACGTGGTTATATGCATATTTTCCGTTTCTGGAATTATTTGGCTGATATTAATGGAAGCGATGCTGCTGATGAGGATGAAAACCTTGAGCGATACCGACAATTCAATCTTGGGCGGCAGAATGCTTTTGTGGCCAGTGGGCGTGAGGTGAGTGGCAATCTGCCCGCCGCCTGTGCGTTAGGAACAGCAAATGGCCCATTAACGATTGCGTTTATGGCTGGTCGTACACCAACCTTGGCCATTGAAAATCCAAGGCAAATGAGTGCTTATCAATATCCTGAGCAATATGGCCCACGCAGCCCCAGCTTTTCGCGAGCCAATCTGGTCTCGTTAAGTAATGTAACGCATGCAATAGTTGATGCTAATCAAACATTGGCTCAACAGAAAGTGCTGTTTATTTCTGGCACCGCCAGCATTGTCGGGCATGAAACACGCCATCATTCAGATGCGGCAGCGCAAACTTGTGAAACCCTGGTCAACATTGAGGCCGTGATTCACGAAGCCAACAAAAAGACCTGTGCTGGCAAATTCAGCATGACCGACCTTTTCTACCGTGTTTATGTGCGCCATGCTACTGACCTACCTGCAATCCGCGCACAAATGGAGCATATACTTGGCCATTCATTCAAGGCGGTTTTTGTGCAGGCAGATATCTGCCGTAAGGATCTTTTAGTTGAAATTGAAGCTACTGCGGTTAGCACGATACGTTTACCAGAGGAACAATATGCTTGAGTCAGGGTTGATCATCATCTATGACTATCTCGTGCTTTATCTGGGCTTAATCTGGCTTGGCATGTTATGCCTGGGTTGGACCGTTATTGCTACTGTGCTACAGCCCTTACTACCTAAGCACCTTTCTCGCTCATTG
Source organism: Methyloradius sp. (assembly GCA_035460505.1). Lineage (GTDB taxonomy): Bacteria > Pseudomonadota > Gammaproteobacteria > Burkholderiales > Methylophilaceae > Methyloradius. The sequence goes on from DATHWP010000124.1 coordinate 7,871, forward strand.
GGGCGCAAGGTCATCATGTGGGGGTTTCGTATTTATCTTGCCAGCCTGAGCCTTTCGCGCCGCTGTAATTTTGATCTCAGCGCTCTGGATGCTTTACGCGACCAGCCGCCTATGATTATTGCACCCAATCACCCTAGCCTTCTTGATGCAGTAATGATCATCTCACGCTTGCCAAATGTTTCGTGCGTGATCAAGGCTGAGCTAATGAACAATGTTTTCTTAGGCGCTGGGGCACGTTTTGCCCATTACATTCCCAATGAATCGATACGCAAAATGGTGACGCTGGCGATTCAGGATTTTAAACATGGCCAGCATTTGCTCTTGTTTCCTGAAGGCACACGAACTACCCACTGCCCTATCAACTCGCTCAAGGGTAGCATTGCCTTGATTGCATATAAGGCGCAAGTGCCTGTGCAAACAGTGTTGATCGAAACCGATTCAGCTTATTTAAGCAAGGGCTGGCCATTATTTCGCAAACCTACATTGCCGCTGCATTACAGAGTTCGCCTCGGCAAGCGTTTTGACCCGCCAGAAAATACGCAACGCTTCATGGCGGAGCTTGAACACTATTTTGCTCATGAACTTATCAAAGATTCTGCGTTTCATCCCGCTGGTTCTTTGAGTCCTAGCACCAATTACGCTTCAGCTTAACCCTCAGGACATCAGCCCATGACCACTATATCCACTAGCCATCTCGTATTGATCCCCAGCTATAACCCAGGGATTAAAGTTTTTGAAACTGTGCGTGCCGCCCGTCAATACTGGAACCCAGTTTGGGTAGTGATAGATGGCAGCACGGATGGCTCAGTCACAGGGCTTAAGGCCATGGCTGAAGAAGACTCTGGCTTGCGTATCATTCATCTGGAGAAAAATCAGGGTAAAGGAACCGCCGTATTACATGGCTTTGAAATCGCTCAAGCTGAGGGTTACACGCACGCGCTGACCATGGATTCGGATGGCCAGCACCCTGCAGACTTGATCCCTGCATTTATGGCGAAATCGATTAGCCAACCACAATCCATGATATTAGGCATGCCATTGTTCGATTCCAGCGCCCCTATGATCAGGGTGAAAGGCAGACAGCTATCCAACTGGTGGGCGAATGTAGAAACCTTATGGGCAGGCATCGGCGACTCGCTGTTCGGTTTCAGGATTTATCCGATTGCGCCCTTGTGTGAAGTGATGCACAAGCAGCGCTGGATGCGCCATTTCGATTTTGATCCAGAAGCGGTAGTCCGCCTGTGTTGGTATGGCGTAAAGCCAATCAATATCTCAGCGCCAGTTTTATATTTCCGCAAAGATGAAGGCGGCGTTTCGCATTTCCGTTATTTACGTGACAACATCCTGCTGACGTGGATGCATAGCCGCTTGCTTGTAGGCTTTCTATTGCGCTTGCCATTGTTAATATTACGGCGCCTGCAAGCCCGTTCATCGGCGCAGGTTGAAAAACCAATTTGACGCGAAAACTGGGCTGTTAAAAACTTGCTAGATCATGCCGCCATTGATGGAAATAATCTGGCCAGAAATATAGGCCGCCTGTTCTGACGCCAGAAACCCGATAAGATCAGCCACTTCTTGTGGCGTGCCAGCACGCTTCATCGGCACCATGCGGGCAATCTGCTCGGCTGGAAATGTCTCTTTGCTCATTGCTGTTTCAATAATCCCTGGTGCTACCGCATTCACCGTAATGCCGCGACTAGCGACTTCCTGAGACAGTGACTTGGTTGCCGCATTGAGTGCGCCTTTTGCCGCGGAATAATTAACTTGACCGCGATTACCAGTAATGCCAGAAATAGACGAAACATTGATGATACGACCCCAGCGGGAACGAATCATCGGCATCAACAAGGGTTGGGTCACGTTGAAAAAACCGTTAAGTGATACATCAATAACGCGATGCCATTGATCAGGGCGCATGCCAGGCATAACAGCATCGTCATGAATACCAGCGTTATTAACCAATATCTGGATAGGCTGGTCTTCAATCAAGGGCAGCAAGGCTTCATTTACTGCAACACTATCCGTCACATCAAAACTCAAGGCTTGTGCACTACCCCCTTGCTGGTTGATTTCTTCAGCTAGTTGCTGAGCGGTCTGTAAGCCATGGTTGGCATGAATGTAAACATGGTAGCCATCTGCTGCAAGACGGCGACATATCGCAGCGCCTATCCCACCGCTACCACCGGTCACCAAAGCTTTTTTCATACTATTTCTCCAAAATTTGATACCAGCGAATCGGCATTCACAACAACTGTGGCGCGGCCATCCACCAGTAATTTGCCATCGGCACTGATGCTGAATTGATACAGGATATTGTTGTCATTGCGCGTGATGCAACTGGCTGTCACTTCAAGGTCAGCAGCAATGTCATCCAGGCGGGCTACATGCAATTGCGTACCCCTGATACTGACCAGATAGCCAACTCGTGGTGTTAGGCTATCGGCTGGGGCCAGTAAAGCGCCATGTACCGCCATTGCCTGGGCTGCGTATTCAATGCCGCATGCTGCACCTAATTGGTTGTAAGCACGCAAGGGATTGTCAGCAAATCGATGGCTGCTGGCCTTGCACTGAATCTGATCGCCATCCCAACCGCTTACGCTCTCCAGCAGGCACATGCTGCCCTGATGTGGGATATGGCTGGCAATCCAGGCGTGGTCTAGCATGGTTGCCTTTCTATCGGTTCTACTATCAATGCCAATCGACTGTCATCGAGATAATCCAGCACAACGCTCGCTGGTTTACCCAAGGCAATGGCAGTGAGCAAAGGCAGACCGCGTGCAGCGGGGATAGCTAAACGGATGGCTTCCAGAGCAGCGTCTGGCAATTGATCGGCGATGGCATCGGTGATGCTAAGCGTGATCTTGGCGATTGTCTGCGGACTTGGTTTTGGCGCCAACACCAGTGCAATACCCAGTGAATCGTAAATCTTGCGTACGCCATACATGGGCTCCGGGTAATTGGTATCAGCAGCAACCAATACACACCGAGTTTGATCAACAGTCACTTGGCTCATCGCTTCCAACAGGCCAGCGCCAAAACTGGCATCATGCGCGCAAAGTACAGAAGATGGGGTCATGGCACCAGTTGCGATGCTGCAATAGCCAGCGGCGGCGTTATGCACGGAGTTATGGAAACGCGTGGGCGAAATTTGCCTGTCATCCGAAGCCAGCATTTCGTTGATGGCATGACAGTTGTAACCATCGCCATTGGACAAAGTAAATACGCTGGGCAAGCTAGTTGCATCTACCTGAGCCGTATTTATAGCTTCCAGCATGATAGCCAGGCTCAGCTTGATTATGTCACTACTGCGCCTTCTTTCTGCTGCTGGCAGGAGCAGAGGTGGCGGCAATAAGGTCTTGCTGGGCTGGTATGGCTGTTTGCCAGTGAGCAAAGGCTGGCTCGAGGGCCAGTCATTAAAGCTAGGCCCAAGCAAGCCTATGCCTTCAATATAAGCACTTAGTGTGACTGGGTTACTGTTGTTCATGCTTGATTCACTCATGATTAATTCGCCCGCCCAAATACTAGGCTGCAATTAGTACCGCCAAACCCAAAGGAATTACTCAGTACGCGCGATACTTTTTGCTCACGGTTCTCCAGTAAATAATTCAGCCCTAAGGCTGGGTCGATTTCACGCGTATTCAATCCAGCTGGCATTAAACCGTACTGCAATGCCAACGCAGAAATAACCGCCTCTACTCCACCTGCGGCGCCTAGGGTATGCCCTGTAGCACCTTTGGTCGAACTACAAGGTATATTGCTACCAAACACCGCATTCACAGCTTTGCTTTCGGCCGCGTCATTGCTCTGGGTCGCCGTACCATGCAGGTTGATGTAATCAATATCGATTGCTTCTAGGCCAGCCATTTTCAACGCACCTTCCATCGCCATCTTTGCGCCCAAACCTTCTGGATGCGGTGAAGACATATGGTAAGCATCACTGGATTCGCCGATACCGAGTAGTAACACCGCATCATTTGCTGGATGGTCTGGCATGCGCTCCAGCAAGGCAAAAGCTGCTGCCTCGCCGACCGAGATACCATCACGCCCAATATCAAATGGGCGGCAAGCTTGCGTGGATAGCAAACCCAAGGAGTTAAAGCCATATAAAGTGGTCAAGCACAGCGTATCTACCCCGCCAACCACCGCGGCATCAATCAGGCCAGTTTCTATCATGCGCCGGGCAGAACCAAACACCTTGGCGCTAGATGAACATGCAGAAGATATTGCCACTGCAGGCCCCTTTAGTCCGAAATACTGGCGCGTAAAATCAGCGACTGAAAAAGTGTTCTGGGTTTTGTCGTAAACAAAATCTGGCGGTAAGGCCCCAGTCACAGGGTCTAGGCGTCGATAAGCCAGCTCGGTCTGTAAAATGCCCGAAGTGCTGGTGCCCATGAATACGCCAATGCGCGATGCGCCATATTTGGCAACCGCCGTTTTGACCGTATCGGCAAATCCATCCTGCTCCAGCCCCAGTTGGGCCAGACGGTTATTGCGGCAATCAAAATCGGCCAGCTCATCGGGCATCTTGATTGTATCAACCGCAGAAACTTCGCCGATGAAAGTGGGTAAATCCACCGTATCAAAATTACATGGGGTCAGGCCAGAGCGCTGCTCACGCATTGCATTCAGCGTTTGTTGTAAACCACGACCAATCGCGCTGGTGACGGTAAAGTGGGAGAGTAATAATGGCTTCAAGCGTAGTCCCTAATCGTTAGGCGCAGTTTAAGAGGCTGAGTCATCATCAGCTTGGCTCAGGGTCACGAAATTCAGTTTAAGGGCAGCGCCTGCCTCTAATACAGCAGGCAATACAGCAAGCAGAACAGGCACATTATCGCTGGTGTGCGCGGCATTGCCATCATGCAACAGCAGGATAGCGCCTGACTTTAGGCCACTTATCAGCTTGTTTTTGACTTTATCGACATTACCAACCCTGGTATCAAAAGCCCTTACCGACCAGCTGACCAGGTGCAAGCCCAGTTTGGCCAATACTGGATCCAGAAACGGGTTGCGCAAACCAGCAGGCGCCCGAAAGAATCGGGGTGTTTGACCAGTGATTGTACTCAAAGTGTTCTGGGCAGCTTCTAATTCACGCTTAAACCCAGCCAGACCCAGCAGAGAAAAAGTATGTCTATGCTGTTGACTATGGTTCTCAATGGTATGCCCACGGCGCACAATCTCTCGGCAAATATCTGGGTATTTCAACGCTTTAACGCCTATGCAAAAGAAGGTCGCTTTTGCTTGGTATTGATCAAGTATATCCAGTACTTGCGGCGTCACTGTAGGGTCAGGGCCATCATCAATGGTGAGTGCGATTTCATTTCGGGCGATGGCGGCTGCGGGTAATTTTGTCCAGTTCTGCCCCAGCCAATGACTGCGCGGCCATAGACCAATCAACATAATGGCAAGATGGTTTGCGATGAGCACCCCGACCACCCAATGCCATCGTTCTGGGTAGGCAATCAGCATTAACAAACACCAGAGATGGATGGCAAAAGTCGCCCGTATAAAACGGGTGGGTTGCCATGGCTTTGCATGATTCTGGTTTATCAACGCTAATTACCGTGTAATTGAGAAAATTCGCTTAAGGATTCGAGCATACACTGGCGATCCAGAAAATTCTGCCATAGCTGTCTCCATACCGCCCATTCATGACCACCAGTGATGCTATCGACGTGTGCTGGGGGTAATGCTTTCGCCATGATGTGGTGACCTGCAGAAAAGCGGTCATCCTGCCCCACTCCCATGTATATCGGCATATTGAGAGCGGTGCTTTCTTTCAGCCAGCGCCAAATGCGGCGCTCGGTATCGATTGCAACGCCCTCTTCTGGTGACCAACGGGCTAAACCACCTGCGGCCATTATTTCATTGGTGGTCATGCGATTGCCTGGATATGGCGCGATTAAAAACATACCCGTAATCTGGTTGGCATAATGTTCCGCATAAGCCATGGCCAGATAGCCACCGATTGAAATGCCAGCTAACCAGACGACTTGACCAGCAGCTAGTGCAGGTTCAACCAACTGGGTATGCATTTCATCCAGCAGGCTATCATCAGCAATCTGGTTAAACGGCAGCTCCAACATGGCGATATCCATGGGTAACTGCTGCTCACGTAGCGCGCTGACAAAGCCGTAGCCTATAAAATCTTCTGGCAAACCATAAGCGCCCGGCAACAGAACCAGCAATGCGGGCGCTGGCTGTTGAGGCTGATATGGATCAATCAGTATGCGCATGATTTTTCCTTGCGAATATGGCTGAAAATATCAAGGCAAGAATGACACCGGGAGCAACCGTCATCCCCATCGCCTGCAATACTGGTACCGTAGAAAAGGTCAGCAGGCCAAACCCGATCACGGTCGCGATATTCGCAAACAGCAACGAGGCAAATGTGCACGGTGCCATCTTCGGCAGGGCTTCAGCCTGATCAAAAAATAGGGCGTAATTAGAGCCAATAGCGACGACCAATAGCAAACCGATGAGGTGCAAGATAATCAGCTGTACACCGCACAAGGCCAGCCCCGCTGTCACCGTAATGACAGCAGCGGCCAAGGGCATGATGATACGGCCTACCCTGCTAGGTGAGCGCAGTACCACGAGTAACAGGAGGATAATGGCGAGTAATCCAAGTGCAGATAGCACAATCGCTTCATTCAAATAGGTGCTGTAGAGCTTATTCGATTCGGCTTTCAGGTCAACAAACAGGGCACCAGCCACGGCGCTTTTGTTTAAAGCCGAGCGGATGCTGTCAGCATCAATCTCTTTACCTTCTGGTGCCGTTAAAGGTAGCAAAGCACTCCAGTGCTGACCTTTGTTAATCAATAGCGCATCGGCGGCCATTGCCATCGAGGTATGTTCCAGATTAGCCCGTTGCAACAAGGGTTGTTGGCGCACGGCTGCAACATCGGCCAGAAATGGGGCAAACAGTGCTGCATGCACTGGCAGGCCATCCACGGCCTGTGGCAGCCTTGCCGATAAAATCTCGTTAGCAGGCAAACTGGCTTGCCGCACACGCTGGCTGCTAAGACTAGGCAGGTAACGCGCTGGACTCTCAAAGCTCGCCAGCAGGCCTTGTTCTACCAGCGCTTGCAGCGGTATTGAGGTCTGCTCGGCAGCCTGCAATACAGATTCCTGGCTATCGCCAGAAACAACCACCAGATAACGCACATCGGGGGCGCCCATATCACTGCGCAGATGTTTATCCAGCGCTTGGTCGGCCGCAGAAACAGGGCTCAGTGAGGCAAGCTCGTGATCCCATAAATGTGCTCGATGGCTATAAACAATGGCGCATGCGGCCAACACCAGAATCAGCACATAAGCCTTGAAAGCAGTCGCACGCTTTGCCTGACGAGATAGCCATTGATCTATCTGGCTAACATCATGGATGCGGAAATCATTCGGCAGTAAATACGGCAAAACGAAACGGGTCATAGCTGCGGCGGCAAGCAAACCCGTGATGGCATACAGGCCTAGTTGTGCCAGGCCTGGAAAGCCCGAGATTAATAGCGAAGCAAAACCAAAAACGGAAGTCAACACCCCCAGCCGTACCGTCGGCCATGATTGCTGTATCCAATGCTGACGGCTGGCTTCAGTCTGCTTGCCCTGCTCTGACTGCATGAACAGATAGATCGAATAATCCACGGCCTCACCAATGAGTGCGGTGCCAAAACCCAATGTAATGCCATGCACGACACCAAAACCAAGGCTGACCGCCGCAATACCAGCTAGAACCCCCGTCATGACGGGTAGCAAACCTAGCAGCAGCGCACTTAGTGAGCGGTAAAGCAGGTAGAGCAATAGCGCGATCATCAGCGAGCTGATGATGAATATCAACCGGACCTGTTTTTTAATGCTGTCGCGTGCCGTCACAGAAAATACGCCAGGCCCTGTCATTTCCAGTGTGGCTGATGTGGCTATTGAAGCGTGGGCAAAGGTTTGCTGGATAAGCTGCATCGCCTGTTTTTGCGCATCAGTATCCGAGCCAGAGGCATGGGTTTGCAACAAAAGTAATGCAGTCTTGCCATCTTGCGAAGCCCAAGCTCCATCAAGCAATTGCGGGTGATGGCCATTATCCAGTTGTTGTAATAACTGCACCATTTCGCCCGTTGGATCATGCGGCAATAATGATTTAACCAGCAAGCCAGCTGGCGATGCCAGCAGGTCTATGCTATCGCCCAAGGCAGCATGCAGGCCATCAACGCTGAAGCGCTCAGGGGTGACTGTATCGCTGAGCAGGTAGCGGTTGTTGAATAGATAGGCGCGGTCACGTTCGATGTTCACTGGCTCGCCATTGTTCACACTGACAAACGTCGAATCGTTACGCAGATTTTGCGCCACAGCTTTGGATATCTTTGCACGGCTAGCTTCGTCCGCGCCTTCAATGCCGACCAATATTAATCGTGATACCAGCCCATCCCGTAGTTGATCCATCAATAGCTGTTGTTCTGCTGTAGGGGAGCGCGGCAAGAATGCTGAAAGGTCAGCACTAAATGAGCTACGGCTGATAATGCCGACACATGCCAGAATGAAGATCAACCACAGCACGATGGCTGCTCTGGCGGGGTTCAGTCGCGTAAGACTTAGCATGCTTTATGTTCTCTGCACATTAGGGCGTAACAATCTTTTCGATAGTCATGACAGAACTGTCGCCATCTGCCTGAGCGATTTGGATAGTACGCAAGTCGCCATTCACGCCATTGATACGGATGCTCTGTACGATCTTTTTCATCTTGGCGTCTATTGGCAGTAACAGCAAAGTCCAGTCTTGCGCATCGCCCTGCAGAGTTAATTGATAGGTCTGTTGCAACGCCTTGCCATCGCCCGCCAACGTGCCACGTATGCTATCTACAAAGGCGGCTATCTCTGGGTAATCCTGCAATTGCAGGCGATGTTTCTGCTTGCCACGTTCCAGTGTCAGCGTTCCACCATCGAGGATCATAGATTCCAACTTAGGCTTTAATGTACGTTTCTCAAGATGATCTGGCGCGGTATAAAACAACTCGCCAGAAGATTCGACTGGTTGATCCAGCATGGCGATGGATTTTTTCTCGACAAAACGGGCGCGCCCATTGCGATTTTGCGCCAGCGTCTGCATCAGTTGGTCAATATTCCAGCCAGCTTCTACTTCCGTAGCTTGAGCGCTAGTCAGGTTAATCACTAGGCTACAGACGATGGTTGCACTGGCCAGCAAGCGTAATAGTGACAGGGAGTAAAATGACATTTGTTTAGTCCTCATTGCGTATTCCAGACTGTGCAGGCCGCCAGAAATCGAAGAAATTAAACCAGTTATAGGGTGTCTTGCGGCAATGTTGTTCAATCAGGCTGGCATAAGTGGTGATCGCGTTCTGGATGGCAATCGCACGTTGCCCAGTGGGAATGTCGGAAAAATCCGCCAACGATTGAAAATGAATCTGGTAACGATTACCGCCCAAGTAAACCCCTGCCATGAACATCACTGGCCTGCGCAATAAGGCCGCCATACGAAACGGCCCGTTAGGAAATAATGCGACATCGCCGAGAAGATTGACTGGCGTCATAATCTCTTCACCCAAGGTACGGTCTGCCAACATGCCAACCACCGTGCCATCATCAAGTCTTTCGCGTACCTTGAGCATGGAATCAATATGGCCAAGGCCGATGATGTCCTGCCCTGCCTCTGGATTGATAGCAGCCAGCATAGCATTGATCTTCTGTGCATTTTCTTCATGCATAGTCATGGCAACGCGCAGATCGGGAATCTGCCGACCTATGGCGCGAATCACCTCGAAACTGCCCATGTGTGCGCCCATGAGAAAAAGACCATTACCTTCCGCAAGCTGCTGGCGGATTGCCTCTGTGCCGACAATTTCTATATCGAACAGATCAAAACGCTTGTTAATCAGGTAAATACGGTCATGAATGGTAGAAGCAAACCAGAAGAAATGACGGTATAAATCAAGCCAAGTACCTGGGCGACCCAATGCGCGATTTAAATATTCACGCGAGGCCTGGCGGTTGGCAGCGGAAAACAACAGAAAATATAAGCTGATGGGATGCAAGAACAGCCTGCCGACAGAACGCCCCATTTTCAGCGATATCCAGCTCATGATGCGCAGCAGCGACATATTGCTACGCTCTTTGGATGCAAGCCAAAGTTGTGTTTCTGCTTGTTTGTTATCAGGTTCGGTCACAAATGTCGTTTCAGGTTTCAAAGAGCGATCTCAAGACAAAGCATTCAAAACGATAGACCCTGTGACGATCTTGCGTATTCCTGCCAGCACATCAAATCGAATCGCACCATTGGATTGAGTTTCATAATCGATTACGGCAGACTCGCCCGGCTTTAAGGGACTAAGGAATTTAACCGCATTGATTTGGCAGGTCTCTAGTGGTTGGCCGCTTGCTAGCATTAAGGCATGCAATACTTCATCAAGCAAAACCACACCAGGTACGATGGGTGTGCCAGGGAAGTGGCCAGCAAAAGCGGGATGGTCGGCGGCGATGATGAGTTCGACTTGCGTGCTCATGCGACCTGCTTCCCGATTTCAGCTTCAATCAGCATTTTCAAATCTTCGCGGGGCAGTTTGCCAGTGCTGTTGCGCGGTAATGCATGAACAAACAACAGGCGTCGCGGCAGAAACACGGCATCCATGCGTTCACGTAAAGCTTGCATAAGCATTTGCTGATCAATCATAGGCGCAACTACGCAGGCGACTAAACGCGTGACATGATCATGCGAGATTTCATCGGGCATGAAAAAAGCACCATCTAGTACCCCAGGAATTGAATTCAACAAATGATTCAGGCTGGCGAGTGAGCCACGCTTGCCCGCGATGTTAATGATGTCTGAAGTGCGCCCACACAGCAGAAAATGGTTCTCTCGTGTAGTTTCAATCACATCGTTCAAGGGTACGGGGACTTCTATGTGCGCGCCTGTCGCCCATATATCGGTGCCGCGCTGGGTCAACTGCACACCGGGCAATAACTGCCATTCATCGCTCTGTGTCGGGCGGCGACTAGCAACTTGACCAGTCTCGGTACTGCCGTAAATTTCGATCAATGTGCCTTGGATTTTTGCTTCTATGGCGAGCGCCAACTGGGGTGATAGTGGCGCGGTCGCTGACACCACAAGGGCTAATTCTGCTATATCAAGTTCGGACTCCAGCAGCAAGCGCATATGCACTGGCGTAGAAACCAGCACTCGCGGTGCAGGCAACATCTCAAGAGCCTCACATATATCAGCGGGATAAAACGGATGTGCGCTAACTAATGCATTGCCGCTTTGCAGCGCCACCATCACAGTCGACTCCAGCCCATACATATGCTGCGGCGGAACCGTGCCGAGAATGGCATAAGAACAGTCATTCAATAAACCTAGCCGTTCTGCTTCTGCCCTGACATTACGCACCAGCGCACCCCAGCATTTTGAATGCGGCAACGGACGACCCGTAGTACCCGAGGTAAACAGAATAGCGACTTGTTGCAGCGCATCTATTTCTGGTATTACTCTCTTTGCTAATTCTGTTGGCTGAGTATCACGCTCCGCTGGATAGAGCATCAGCGGCAAATCGATTGTGCAATTGGGGCTGTCATGCAGGCAAAAGACGTCTGCCGCGAAATCCTTCAGCTGCCGCACCATTTCGGGCGTATGGTTAGGCGGTAACAAGCTAACCTTGCCACTGACAATCGCCGCCGCCAAGCCCACTGTAAAATGATAGCGATCATGGCAAATATTCAGTAAATACTTGCCAGCTGGCATAAGAGTGGCAAGTTGTGCGACATCCTCCAAAAACTGTGCAACTGTGATTGCAACGCCTTTACGCCATGCAAGTATTTCATCGACTGACTGATGACTGACCAGAGGATATTGCGTCGGAGTAGTTGAGTGGTTCATTCAGTGGCCACGTGCAGAAGTATTGCGATAAGCACGCACCGCATCAAGAATATGGCTAGGAGGTACATCGGGTAACAAAACCCGACGCGCCAGATATTCAAGTGCAAACATCAGCGCTGTCAAAGGCAGAACCAGAAAATTAGCGAAAATTGACCAGGTTGTTAATGGCGCCATGAAAAAAAACAGGGTTGAAATACTAGCCATCAAGCCAAAGAAAATCACCCAGGCGATAGTGACCATATGAGCGTAGTGATGATGTTTAGGTGAGAGTTGACCATGCATCATGCTGGCAAACTCAACACAAAGTGGAGTATGGCCAGGCAACAATGTGCGGCCAAATGTGGCCATTAACATGATTTGCAGACTGACATCCTGTACCCAGAAAATAAGCCCTGTATGGCGCGCGATAAAAGGCCACGCCAGCCAGGTAATCATAAGGGTAAAAATAAGTAGTGCGATGCCAACCATACGCGATGCTGACCGTGCCGTCATCGCTAGGCCAATGGCCAGTATCGGCAGCACAGCCAAGATAACACCTAATGCACTGGGCTGCCCGCTAGCATTTACGTAATGTACCAACACGGCATAGATCACCACCGCGGCCGCAACGCCACTAAAACGGGCAATACGGTTTATTTCCAGCATTAACGCGTTCTTTGCGTGGCGACGTATTCGGTCAGGCTGCCTAAAGAACTGAAGATTTTGTGGTTATCCTCGTTATCGGCTTTTAATTGCAGGCCATAACGTTTAGAGACAACGAGCGCGACTTCGAGAATATCGATGGAATCAAGACCCAAGCCATCACCATACAATGGGGAGTCGGACTTGATTTCCGTGGCTGCAACGTCCAGATTTAATGATTGAACCATCAATTCCGCAATTTCTAGCTGGAGAGATGTATCGTCTAAAGGAGTTGCCAGATTAGTTTCTTGCATAATTTTATTTGATTTTCAGTAAATTGTTTAATTAAGGGGTGGCGCGCATTAGCGCTATTAGTGATTTTCAATTTACACAGCAGCAATAGAACCGATTATAAATAAAAAATAGATTTTCTCTATGACTAGAGAGCCTAAAATTGAGTAAGAAACATCCTACATAGCACTAACCTTTCCCACCTTGGCGAGGATCAAGGTAATGCTATTGTCATTTTTTGCATAACTTTATTTTTACTTTGGGTATGATAGTTAAAACTAAATCGCAGGCTATATATGGCATTTAATAAGCTTCAACAGTTAGGAATTGCTTGCTCAATTTTGTGGATTATTGGCATCACACCCTACTACTCTCATCTGGAATTGCAGACAATCGAAAAAGTAGGTGCCGAACAATATACGCAATGCATGAATGCGCCTGACGCAAGAGTCGATTTTTGCAACCGACAAGATGATATTTATAAAGCCAGCTTTAATGATGACCAACTGGTATCGAATGCGGCTTATCATTCCCTGTTTCAGGTTGCGGTCGCATGGCTAATAGGCTTTGGTATATTCACGCTATACAGGCGCATAAAGTCATTCAGGACTGAGGCTAAGAATAAATAAAAAGGGGCGCATATAGCGCCTCTTTTTATTTATGCCTGATTATTTATGTCTGAATCAAACTTCCACACCCTTGCCTCTGTACCAGGTCACAAACAGCGACACAATCCAGAGCAAAGCCTTAAAGGTATTCATCACTGGAATCAGGCTCCAGAACATATTACCCAGTATTTGCCTGCACAACATATTCTTAAAACAAGTTGTTTTATAGATTGTTGATAGCATGCAAATGCCTAGTGATACGAAATAGATAATCAGGTAGTTATAACTCATGACGTTATTAAATATTGTTCCCCATTACCTTGCTACAGATAAACCAATGCGTAATTGGGTATCGTGATCCTTATTGTATTCCAGCAAGGTTTCACCATAGCCAGAGAGCAATTGCAGATGCAGGAATGTACCAGTTCGAGCAAATATCTTGTCGCTGATCGGATAGGATAAATCCAGCTGTCCTGATGCGTATCCACCAGTACCTTGACGATATAGGCCAGCCAAGATCAAACCATCTTCACGGCCATAGCGGGCTTGCCAGTCAACATAACCACGATATTTTTGAATATCTGGGTTATCTTTCTTTTCAATGTAGTCATAGAACTTGGGCTGTAAAGTCAGGCGTTTACCGTTGGCCAGATCAATATTCCAGATTGGCCTGATAAACCCTGTATTCAGCGAACGTGAATCTAGCCCTGCCTGGCCGTTAGACTCATGTTCCAAACCTGCTTTCCATTCATCTGGCATCAAACCTCGCCCAGAAGTTGCCCACTTATAATAAAGGCTCGGTCGATAGCTTGTGTCTTTGAACGGGCTAGAGTCGCTGCCAATATCCCATATGGTGGTTTGGGTATAGGCAAAATACATATTGCTCAGGAATGGCGCGTACTGTGCCATAGCGCTATCTGGGTCGAATGGTCGATATTTGAAACTGATCTGGAATCGCGCATCAAAATCACGCTCTGCATTAGATCCAACAATAAAATAAATCGGCTCATTAGCTGAGAGTGGCGGCTCTTCACCCGGCTGCGCAATCACAACTTTTGGCAAACCAGCCTCTTGCGGCTTTTCTGGATTACTGCCTTGCGTAGTTGCAGCCACTTCTAAGTGACTGATTTCATCATCACTACTCGCAATAACCACCAAGCGGTTTGAAACTTGATCAGATAACTCCGTGCGCACAACGCCAACAAACTTCTGTTTTGGCACGCCAGTATAAATATGCCTGACGTCATCTGGCTGCTTGGCAGCAGCGACCAATTCAACTTCTTCAGAGAGGCCGCTGCCAGAAAGTTTAAGGTGCAATTTATCTGGCCAAGCAGCCAAACTGGCTGGCTTAACCGTCTCAACAGTGATTTTTTGCCCTGTGTTGAAGGCTTCAGTTTGCGTGGCTATCAACCACTTATCTGCCGCTTGACTGGTTAAGGGAACCGCTAAACTAAACAATATGGAGTAATGAATTGCCCATTTGGTGTGCATGCCTGTCTTTCATAGCGAATTTAATTCTGTCTATTTTGCCACAGTAGTTTCAGGCAATGCATAAACCACCAAACTATCCCCTGCTTTGTAGCCAAATATCGAGTTACCGCCTGCAGCCACCGCAATATATTGAACGCCATCAATTTCATAGCTAATTGGTGGCGCATTCACACCAGCATCATTTTTAGATTGCCAGAGCAAGTCGCCATTAGCCGCATCGAAAGCATCAAAATTACCATTGCCTTCGCCTGTGAATAACAAACCACCTGCGGTAATCAGCACACCGCCCACCATGGGTTGCTCGATCTTTTGTTGCCAGGCAATTTTACCGTTACTTAAATCGATTGAAGACAACACACCCCAACGCGGCTCATCGGCCGGCTCTGATGACGCGTAGCGAATACCAGGGTTGCCATCTTTGGGTGGAGCTTCGTGCAAGGTGTATTTGATTGGGGCATGGATGCCCGCTACATAAGCGCGCTGTTTGGTTTGATCAATCGCTGAGGGTGACCAGTTAGAGCCGCCTAATATACCAGGATAAAGTGTTACACCTTCCGTAGTCGCTTTGGCAAATAGGTTATGTTGCGGCACAAAGGCTTCAGATTTCATCAGCAATTTACCAGTCAATCGATCATTGACGTAATACCAGCCAGTCTTGCCCGCTTGACCAACTGCAGGGATGCGTTTGCCATCATGCACCCAGTCAAACAACACTGGCGGGCTTGCCAGGTCGTAGCCCCAAACATCATGCGGCACTTGCTGGTAATGCCAGCGTAATTTGCCTGTTTCAACATCCAACGCCACCAGTGAAACGGTGTAGAGATTATCTCCAGGGCGCGAAATATCGTTCATTTGGGGCGATGGATTACCAATACCAAAGAATAGCAAACCACGCTGGGTGTCAATCGCTGGCGTTGTCCAAGCCGATCCACCGCCAAAACGCCAGGCATCTTGATATTGAGCAAAAGTCGCCTTTTCGTTATCAAGATCACGGTTCAGGTTAACGCCATCAGAAGTTGTGGGCGTAAATGAGCCCTCCCAACCTTTAGGTGGAATCGTATCAAACTGCCATACCCGTTTGCCTGTGTTCACATCAAAAGCTGCCAGAAACCCAGGGCGACCATAACGGCCAGTCACGCCGATAACGGCACCAAGCGGGGCATCTGCTCGCGGATTATCGATGTGCAGTCCATAACCCACACCTGTAATACCGACAATCACTTTGCCCTTATAGACCACAGGCGCCATGGAGATGCCGATACCAGTGCCACCAGAGGTTTTCTTGTGGCTGTTTGGATCTTCTTGGTCTAATGACTCTTGACCTTCAGTCAACACGGCAGCTTCGACTGCATTGATATCCCACACGACTTTGCCCGTTTTTGCATCTAACGCAATCAAGCGAGAATCTACTGTGCCAATGAATACTTTGCCATTGCCGACTGCTACGCCGCGATTAGCCGGGCCACAGCACATTTGCCAGTCTTTGCGTCTGTCGTGCTCATAGCGCCAAAGTTGTGCGCCCGTTTTTGCATCTAGCGCCACCACATGGTCATAAGGCAACGAGAGATACATCACGCCATCGACCACAATCGGTGTGGCTTGGAAACTGGCACTCACCCCACTTTTAAATGTCCACGCTTTAGCCAGGTTTTTAACATTTTCTGTACTGATCTGCGTAGAAGGCGCAAAGCGCTGGTTGTTATAATCTCTGCCAAAGCTTGGCCACTCTGCAGGGCTGGGGTTGGTAATATTTTTAGTCGTGGCATCTGGGCTTGCCGCATTAGCTGCAGGAATGGCTGAACCAACCAAGCATAATGTGAGCATCAGAATCTGGCTTACAAGCTCATACGCTCTTTTATTTGTCTTCATTTTATTCATCCTCTCAATCATTTTTTATTCTATCTATTAAAACTTCTTCTTAATATCCATTCAGGATATATACTGATGTGTATAGAATAATAGCCAGTTTTAGTGGCTTCTGTATATCCTAATTAGTTGACAATTTCATAACATCCACACAATATTCACAAAAGAACCTTAACCTAAGCCAACTAAAAACAAACCATGGCCCAAGAAAATTCATCCCCTGCTTATCTTGCCGAACTACTTTCTAAAGTGAGTTTGGGAGATCGCGTCGCTTTTAATTCACTTTATCAAGCAACCTCCGCGAAACTATTTGGCCTCGCCTTACGTATATTGCTTAGAAGAGACCTGGCAGAAGAAGCTTTACAGGATGCATTTGTCAAAATATGGCATAACGCAGAAAGCTTTGACCCTGAAAAAGCCGCTGCCATGACTTGGATGACGGCCATTGTGCGCAATCGCTGTTTGGATCTATTACGGGCAACGCCGCATGAAGCGCAACTGGCAGAAGAACAGAGTTTTGATGATTGGGCCTCTGAGGATTTAGGCCCGCTTGCAGAAATAACAGCATCCACTGAAGCAAAGGCGTTAATGAACTGCATGAGCCACTTAGCTCCATTACAACGCCAAGCCATCGCCATGAGCTACTTTCACGGCTTGGCGCACGAGCAATTGGCACAGCAGCTGGTTCAACCATTAGGCACGATCAAGACCTGGATTAGGCGTGGGCTGCAAGTATTAAAAAACTGCCTGACAACAGCATAAATAATAAGAGATTTTAAAACCAGACAATAGTATGAGATACGACGACCCAAACTTAAGAGAAATGCTTGCAGCTGAATATGTGCTTGGCACATTACGCGGCCGTGCACGCAGGCGTTTTGTAAGGATTCTGTCCGCTCGCATTGATTGGCAGCAGTCGGTTGACTGGTGGACAAACCGCATCAACTTGATTGGATTAACGGTTACTGAAGTAAAGCCATCATCTAAAGTGTGGAAAGCGATTGAGGCTAGAGTCTATGGCACCAAAATCGCATCAAAACTATCCTGGTGGCGTAGTTTGGCAGTTGTATCTTCGCTGCTGGTTGTAGCTCTTACCTTTACTTTGAGCAATAACTTACTGCAAAAACCAGTTGAGCCTTTAGCGGCGCAGGTGGCTTTGCTAGCCAATGAAGAGGCCAAGCTAGGCTGGATATTAAGCTATAACAAAAATGCCAAGGGTGAAACCACA
>DATHWP010000125.1:0-3227 GCA_035460505.1 Methyloradius sp.
ACCCAGATTCATCGGGAATGCATCAGCTGCTTGCAACATACGGTGGATATGCCAGGGGCCTGGCGTACATGTGGTGGCAAATGTCCCCGTTGCAGGCCCAGTACCACCGCCTATCATGGTGGTGACACCAGACATCAGCGCTTCTTCTATCTGCTGCGGACAAATGAAGTGAATGTGGGTATCAATGCCCCCTGCGGTAACAATCATGCCTTCACCAGCGATGATTTCAGTACCAGCACCAATCGGAATTGTCACCCCAGGCTGTATGTCTGGATTGCCAGCTTTACCGATAGCCGAAATACGGCCGCCCTTTATGCCGATGTCAGCCTTCACAATGCCCCAATGATCGACAATCAGCGCATTGGTAATCACTGTATCAGCCACATCTTTGGCATTGAGCTGGCCTTGCCCCATGCCGTCACGGATGACCTTGCCGCCGCCGAACTTCACTTCTTCGCCATAAGAACCAGCGAGTAATGTGTAATCTTTTTCCACTTCTATCCAGAGTTCAGTGTCGGCGAGACGTACGCGGTCTCCCATGGTAGGGCCAAACATTTCAGCATAGGCTCGTTTGTCTATCTTTACGCTCATTTCAGCGCTCCCATTACCTTACCTGCAAATCCATACACTTTGCGATCACCCGCTAATGCGACTAACTGCACAGTGCGGGTTTGGCCTGGCTCAAAACGTACTGCAGTGCCTGCGGCGATATCGAGGCGGAATCCATAAGCCTCTTGCCTGTTGAATGAGAGCGCATCGTTTGTCTCAAAAAAATGATAGTGCGAACCGATCTGGATAGGGCGATCGCCTGTATTGGAAACATCAATAGTTATCGTCGGGCGATCTACATTCAACGTGATTTCACCCGCTTCAATCTTCATTTCACCTGGAATCATGTCTGCCTCAAACGATAGGTTGGTGAACGGTAACTAATTTCGTTCCGTCTGGGAAAGTCGCCTCAATCTGGATATCAGGAATCATCTCAGGAATGCCTACCATCACGTCATCACGTGTCAGCAAAGTAGCACCGTAACCCATGAGGTATGCCACGGTTTGGCCATCGCGAGCGCCTTCCATAATGGCTGCAGAAATATAGGCAATTGCCTCGGGGTAATTCAGCTTAAGGCCGCGTGCCTTGCGCCGCTCGGCCAACAGGCCAGCAGTAAAAATCAGTAATTTATCTTTTTCGCGTGGGGTGAGTTCCATAATTCTATTCTCTCAAATTCAATCAGGTGCTCCAGATGCGGGGCTTGGAGCTTTGTCTTGTGGCATACCAAGGCCGTAGTATTTGCCACAACGCTTCAAAATACTGTCGCGCGGATTGCGCTGAATTGCCAATATACCGTGCAGAAAAAATCTGCGGCAATGCTGTCAGGCCATATCTAGAGCCCTGATCTGCCGAAACTTCTCTACAAGCTACAATGATCTCTACTGGCACAGCACCCGCCGCAACGACGAAACTGGCACTCACTACCTGCCCGCGCAAACCAGCCATTGAAGCAAATGCACGACTTTGTGGTGACAAGTTTGTACGCTCGTTCCATATCAATTGATTGTTGCGTTTGATAGACAAACGTTGATTCAGCTTACCTTGCTGCCATTGCTCATTGCTGGCTTGGCGGCCAAAACAGAGAATATCCCAACCAGCAAATACAGCTTCTTCATCGAGATTAATCTCTGCCGATAAGGCAGTATCCGAACCATCAAACAATATATTCTCTTGCGGCAACCACTCTAGTATTGCGCTATCTTGCAGATTAAAATTCAGCTGCTGACTGGCTTGGCGACCATTGGACTTGTACCACTTACCCGCGCCTGGCGTTGTGAGCAGAACATGTGAGTGATTACTTTGCTGCACATTGAGTGCTAAGGCATCACCTCCTGCAACACCCCCTGGCGGATGCACGATAATCGCGTGGCTGACGGCATCGCCTTCTGGATACAAGACTTTTTGAATGACCAAAGGCCCTTCATGCTGCTTGCGAGCTAATATCGTGCGCCCATTTTTCTCTACAAAATCCAGGCTTAGTTTTGCGTGCCAGTTAAGGCTAGCAATAGCAGCTAGCGCCGCTTGTTTTGCCGACAATTCTGACTGCTGTATATAGGCATCATCCATCAACACATATTGCCACGAATCTGGGTCAGTTCGTAATATTGAAAGCAGAAACTACAGCGCAACAAAATTACGGATATTGTCTTTTTCCATATCTTCACCCAAGCCATTTTTCACCACCTGGCCGCGCGACATGACAAGGTAATGGTCGGCCAGCGCCTCAGCAAAATCGTAATATTGTTCTACCAGCAGAATCGCCATGTCAGCGCGTTCGGAGAGCATTTTGATTACGCGTTCAATATCCTTGATGATGGAAGGCTGTATGCCTTCGGTCGGCTCATCCAGTATCAATAATTTAGGGCGAGAAATCAGCGCGCGGGCAATGGCTAATTGCTGCTGTTGACCGCCAGAAAGATCGCCGCCACGCCTGTGCAGCATCTGCTTCAATACAGGGAACATGTCATAAATATCTTCTGGAATCTGCGATGCAGCTTTGCCTTTCACTACCGCTAGACCCATGTGCAGATTTTCTTCCACCGTCAGCCGACTGAATATCTCACGCCCTTGCGGCACATAGGCCATGCCCAAAGCGGCACGTTCGTATGGTTTGAGGTTGGTAATATCTTTGCCATCCAGAAAAATATGACCTGTTTTAACTGGCAACACACCCATCAGGCATTTGAGCAAGGTGGTTTTACCCACGCCGTTACGACCTAGCAATACAGTACAGGCACTCATAGGCGCAGCAAGTGAGACATCACGGAGGATCTGGCTACCGCCGTAGAATTGATTGATGGCTTTTACTTCTAGCATATTGGGTCAGCGTCCTAAATAAACTTCAATAACCTGCTCATTGGATTGCACCTGTTCCATCGAACCCTCGGCAAGTACACTACCTTGATGCAGCACGGTCACTTTGCGTGCGATGCTGTTCACAAAATCCATGTCGTGCTCTACCACCATGATCGAGTGTTTGCCTGCCAAGCTATTCAGCAATTCGGCAGTACGCTCAGTTTCATGATCAGTCATGCCAGCCACAGGCTCATCCAGCAGCAAAAGCTTAGGCTCTTGGGCCAGTAACATGCCGATTTCAAGCCATTGTTTTTGTCCGTGCGATAGCAAGCCTGAGCGCATTTTGTGTGAATCTTGCAGGTTGATCGTGGTGAGAATTTCG
>DATHWP010000126.1:0-4733 GCA_035460505.1 Methyloradius sp.
GCCAATAATACAGACACGCCTTGATAACGCGGCTGATTTAACACGAAATCCGGGTTCAGCTTGCGCTTGCTGTTATCCATACCAGGCTCGCCATGGTCAAGATAACGCCATTCATCAAACGCGTTGGGGCCGAAGCCTGAACGCTTGATGGACTTAAGGAATTGCTTGGGAATGATGGCATCAGTATCGACGTTCGCACGATCCAACGGCGCAACCAAACCAGTCATTTGGGTAAATTTATCCATGACTACTTTTTCTCGTCAGCCTTCTGCTCAATTTTGTCGCCGAGCTTGGATACGTCTTTACCCAAACCTGACATGGTATTGCAACCAGCAAGACCAATGACACAGCCCAACAAGCAAAATGCAATTAACTTATTCATTCACTAATCCCCTTAATTGATTAACTGTCTTACATCAACAAAATGCCCCGCAACTGCAGCAGCGGCAGCCATTTCAGGGCCTACCAAATGGGTACGTCCACCCTGACCCTGGCGCCCCTCAAAATTACGATTGGAGGTCGAGGCACAGCGCTCGCCTGGCTCCAAACGATCCGCATTCATGGCAAGACACATTGAACAGCCTGGCTCTCGCCATTCAAAACCTGCATCAATGAAAATCTTATCGAGACCTTCAGCTTCAGCTTGGGATTTGACCAAACCTGACCCTGGCACGACCAGCGCCAACTTAACGTTAGGCGCCACATGCTTGCCTTTGGCGATAGTTGCAGCCGCACGTAAATCCTCTATGCGTGAATTGGTACATGAACCGATAAATACCTTATCGATTGCTATATCTGAAATCGGCGTATTGGCCTGCAAGCCCATGTACTTCAACGCACGCTCCCAATCATGGCGCTGCACTTCAGTCGGCGCGTTTTGTGGGTCTGGCACGCTGCCATTGATATCAACCACCATTTCAGGTGATGTGCCCCAAGTCACTTGCGGCAATATAGTTGTTGCATCCAGATTGACGACGGCATCGAATTTCGCGCCTTCATCGCTGTGCAAAGTGCGCCAATATGTCAGTGCGGCTTCCCATTGATCTGGTTTAGGGGCAAATGGACGCCCCTTTATGTAATCGAATGTGGTTTGGTCAGCGGCCACCATGCCCGCACGCGCACCAGCCTCAATCGCCATATTGCACAAGGTCATGCGGCCTTCCATGCTCAAGTCACGAATCGCTGAACCTGCGAATTCAAGTGCATAGCCCGTACCGCCTGCGGTACCAATCTTGCCAATAATGGCCAAGGCAATATCCTTGGCGGTGACGCCTTTGCCCAGCTTGCCTTCCACATTGATCTGCATGGCTTTAGATTTCTTTTGCACCAGACATTGTGTAGCCATCACGTGTTCAACTTCTGACGTACCGATACCATGTGCCAAAGCGGCAAACGCACCGTGCGTACTGGTATGCGAATCGCCACAAACAACCGTCATGCCAGGCAAAGTCGCGCCCTGCTCTGGGCCGATTACGTGAACAATACCTTGGCGATGATCATTCATCTTGAATTCGGTCACGCCAAAATCTACGCAATTCTCATCCAGCGTTTGTACCTGCAAACGTGAAATAGGGTCTGCGATACCAGCCACGCCAGTGCTGCGGTCAGTCGTCGGTACATTATGATCAGGCACGGCCAAGATAGAATTGACGCGCCATACCTTGCGGCCAGCCAGCTTCAAGCCTTCAAAAGCTTGTGGGCTAGTGACTTCGTGCACCAAGTGACGGTCGATATAAATCAGCGCGGTTCCGTTTTCTTCGGACACCACATGACTATCGAATAATTTATCGTAAAGCGTTTTTGCCATTTTTAAAACCTATTGGGTGAACCCTATTTATTAGGCAACCCTATTTGGGGTCAATCCCTGAAATTACCAAACTGCAAAGGAAAATCCGTCACGCTTTTCTTGGTGAAGGCAATTGCATCTTGCAACAAATCGCGCTTTGCACCAGTCACTCGCACGGTATCACCTTGAATGCTGGCTTGCACTTTCAAACCGCTGTCTTTCAATAGTTTGACAATTTTCTTTGCCAACTCAGTATCAATGCCCGCTTTAATCTTTAGCACCTGCTTGACCTTGTTCCCAGATATTTTTTGCACATCCTGATGATCCAAACGCTTGGCGCTATCGGCTTCTTTCTTCTCCATTGCTGGCAATAAGATGTCCTTGATCTGGTCTAGCTGAAAGTCAGAATCACCGTGCAAGGTAATCAGGCTGTCTTTTTCATTGAGCTCCGCATTAGCACTGGTGCCCTTGAAGTCATAGCGATTGGTAATTTGACGCGCAACTACATCAATCGCATTTTTTAGCGCGACCATATCGACTTCAGATGAAATATCAAAAGATGGCATGTTGGTTCCTTAGTCTTAAAGCTTGGGGGTATCGTTTACTCGAAATGACAAACGTAATCCAGTGTTTCCAACGTTACAATCTCAAAACTGGAGTTACCCGGCACGGTGAATTTTTCGCCTGTCTTGTATTCTTTCCAGTCTTCCTCGCCTTGTAAGCGCACTTTGCAAACACCAGAATTGATTTCCATCAGTTCTGGCGTAGCCGTATTAAATGTAAGAGAGCTAGGGAAAATCACACCAATCGTGCTGCGGGTTCCGTTCGGGAACAGCACGGTATGACTCACACATTTACCATCAAAATAGATGTTGGCTTTTTTCTTAACACTGACATGATCAAACTGGGCCATGAGATTCTCCTGAGTAATATTTTTATATTATTTTCTGTTACGTAAATTCGCTGCAATGCGCATACGCAGGGCATTCAGCTTGATAAAACCACCTGCATCTTTTTGGTCGTAAGCGCCTTTGTCATCTTCAAAAGTCGCTATATTTGGATCAAACAATGAATCCGTTGCGCTATCACGACCAGTGACGATGACATTGCCTTTGTATAACTTCAAGCGCACCCAACCATTCACAGTATGTTGCGTATGGTCGATTAATGTTTGCAAGGTAACGCGTTCAGGGCTCCACCAGTAACCGTTGTAGATCATGCTGGCGTAGCGCGGCATGAGATCATCTTTAAGATGCGCCACTTCGCGATCTAGCGTAATCGACTCAATTGCGCGGTGCGCCTTCAACATGATCGTACCGCCTGGGGTTTCATAACAGCCACGCGACTTCATGCCTACATAACGGTTTTCAACTAAATCCAGGCGACCAATGCCGTGCTTGCCGCCAAGCTTATTAAGCTGTGCCAGCAATTCGTGCGGCTTCATCTCTTGACCATTCAATGCAACTGGGTCGCCATTTCGGTATTCAATATCCAGGTATTCAGCGGCATCTGGCGCTTTTTCAGGTGAAACCGTCCAGCGCCACATATCTTCTTCTGCTTCTGCGGCAGGGTTTTCCAGATGGCGGCCCTCAAAAGAAATGTGCAACAGGTTGGCATCCATCGAATATGGACTACCACCTTGCTTATGTTTCATTTCCACAGGAATGCCATTGGTTTCAGCATACGCCAGCAATTTTTCGCGGCTGAGCAGATCCCATTCACGCCATGGCGCGATGATTTTGATATTAGAGTTAAGCGCATAAGCACCTAACTCAAAACGTACCTGATCATTGCCCTTGCCAGTGGCACCGTGAGAAACCGCATCGGCATTCGTTTCTGCTGCAATTTCAATCAAACGCTTCGCAATCAGTGGGCGTGCAATCGAAGTGCCGAGCAAATATTCGCCTTCATACACGGTGTTCGCACGAAACATCGGGAATACAAAATCACGCACGAACTCTTCGCGTAAATCATCAATATAGATTTCTTTTACACCAAACTTTTTTGCTTTTTCACGTGCAGGTTCAAGCTCTTCGCCTTGTCCAATATCGGCAGTAAAAGTCACCACCTCACATTGGTAAACATCCTGCAGCCACTTAAGGATGACCGAAGTATCAAGACCGCCTGAATACGCTAATACTACTTTGTTAATTTTATCCATCATTCACTTTAACTATAATAATTTTAAATAAATCAATGTTTTAAAAGATCAAATGCCAGCAAGAAATTGATACCTACCATCATGAGCAGGCCGACGATAAATACCATGTCAGCCCATCGTTCCAATTGCGCTGTGTTACGTTTAGTCCGTATTGATGTATACGACAATAACGCACTCGTGATAAACACCAAGCTATCAAAAGCAATCAAATCGTCCAGCCACTGACCACCTTTTGGTAACAACTGCATCAGGCTTATAACCGTCATGCATACACCAACCATGGTTGCTGATACAGGCAAAATATGATGGATTACGCCTCTATTTCGGCCTTCATCTTCGTCATGACTAGCTAATTCTTGATTATCCGACAACTGGCTGAGCACTTTCCATCAATGTGTTTCAATGCGCCCTAACAGCAGGTATTCCATCAATGCTTTTTGGATATGCAGCCGATTTTCAGCTTCATCCCAAACCACAGCATGTGGCCCATCAATGACTTCCGCAGCCACTTCTTCACCGCGATGTGCTGGCAGGCAATGCATGAACAAGGCATCAGCTTTTGCGGCCTTCATCATTTCTGCATCTACTTGCCAATCAGCAAAGTCGCGCATGCGCTCTTCGTTTTCAGCTTCAAAGCCCATTGATGTCCAAACATCAGTGGTCACCAAGTCTGCATCACGAGCAGCATCCATTGGGTCGGCGAATTCTTCATAATGTGCATGACCATAAAGCCCAGCACGCTCTGGCTCAACTTCGTATCCTGGCGGCGTGGAAACATGCACGTTA
>DATHWP010000127.1:0-18143 GCA_035460505.1 Methyloradius sp.
GTACAAATTGCTCAGTGTTGCGAACAATTTCAGCTTTTTGTTCGTCGATATTGCAAATATCGTCCAGCTGAATCATGTGCGGATGTGGCACCGCTTGTAAATAGCCATGTCGAGCATTGTTAGGCTGACCGCTATTCACCCAGCGCCAAGCTGTTGCAGACCAATCTGTTTCAACTGGTGAAGCTGGTAGCAAGCCATCCAGGCGTGCAATCAACGATTCAGCACGAGTAATTAAATTTTCAAACTTTTCCATTTTTAGAACTACCCACCATGATTTTTGCAACGAATATCAAGATTGCTTATTAAGAACGATAGTCGGCATTGATTTTGACGTAATCATATGAGAAATCACATGTCCACACAGTGGCTTCTGCACTACCGCGATTAAGCACTACGCGCACGGTGATTTCTGGCTCCTTCATCACCGCTACGCCCTGCGCTTCTTCATAGCTAATAGCACGTCCGCCGTGTTCTGCAACCAGTACATCACCCAGATAAAGCTGTAGCGTATTCACATCCAGATCATCAATCCCAGCATAACCGATTGCAGCCAATATGCGACCCAGATTCGGATCCGAGGCAAAAAATGCAGTTTTGATTAGAGGCGAATGCGAAATGGCGTAAGCGACTTTTCTGCATTCAGCCTCATCACGGCCAGCCTCAACTTTGACAGTCATGAATTTAGTTGCGCCTTCACCATCACGCACAATAGCTTGTGCAAGCTGGATTGCAACTTCGGTAATGGCTTGCCTGATGACCGCATAATCAGTGTTGTCTGTGCTAATTTCAGCGAGGCCAGATTGGCCAGTTGCCATGATGATGAGCGAGTCATTGGTCGAAGTATCGCCATCCACTGTGATGCAGTTAAATGAGCGATTCACTGCATACTGAATAATGTCGTCGAGCGCAGTTTGGCTAATCGCAGCATCGGTCGCAATATAGCCCAGCATGGTTGCCATATTTGGGTGAATCATGCCAGAACCTTTGGCAATGCCCGTGATCGTGATGGTTTGGCCGCCCAGAAAGATCTGCTTCGATACACCTTTAGCCACAATGTCTGTGGTCATGATGGCTTCTGCCGCACGCAACCAGTTATCTTCACGCAAATCAGCCACAGCTTGGGGCAAGCCTGCCAATATGCGATCTACTGGCAAAGGCTCAAGTATCACACCTGTTGAGAAAGGCAAAATGGCTTCCACTTCGCAATCCAGCAACTCAGCCAGCGCAATACAGGTTTGTTTGGCACGATGCAAGCCTTCTTCACCCGTGCCAGCATTGGCATTGCCAGTATTCACAACCAGCGCGGTGATTTCTTGTTTGGCTGGCGATTGGGCAAGATGTTCTTTACATAAAATAACAGGCGCTGCGCAAAATCGGTTTTTGGTAAATACGCCAGCGACTTTTGTGCCTGGGCTCAACTTGATCACCAGCAAGTCTTTGCGATTAGGTTTCTTGATATGTGCTTCGGCAATACCAAGTGCCAAGCCTTTCACTGGGTGCAGTTGCTGCGCTTCTGGGGCTGATAAATTAACAGGCATAATGGCTCTCAACAAACTAACAAAGATAAGATTTTACCCCATTCATTCTTCATGTCCGCATTCATCTGGCTGCGTAATGTGAAAGGTTGACTTTAGGGCATGCTGTGGTACTGTTTTGGCTATATAAAAATTCTTGAATATCAGGCGCTTATGTCACCACGAGCGCTAAATTCACAACTATTAAGGTAGCTAATGAGCACTCCGACCATCGTTCAAGACAAAGAGGCCAAAAGCCTGGCCGAAATGGGTAATAAGCTGGCCTTTACCAAGAAACTGCAAGCGGTCACCAATAAAATCCACGCCACACGCAATATTGATGAAATCATCATTGAAGTCAGCGAAGATATACGCGTTTTGTTCGAGGCAGAACGCCTCACCCTGTATGTGATCAGCGCTGACAATACGGCGATTGTGTCCAAGGTAAAAACTGGTCTCAATGAGTTCAAAGAACTCAAATTACCGATCAATGCGCAAAGTATCGCAGGCTATGTGGCAGTGAATAGTACAACCCTGAATATCGCTGATGTGTACGATGACCAAGCGCTTGCGAAAATAAGCGCAGAAATTCGTTTTTTAAAAGAAGTGGATAAAAAAACAGGCTTCCGCACCAGGCAAATGCTGGTGTTTCCTATATTAGATGCGCAAAACAGCAGTCTGTTAGGGGTTGTGCAAGTGATTAACTCACTTTCAGGGTTGACATTCCAAGGCGTTGCCGAAGAAGGCGCAATCGAGCTGGCTAAAACTTTGGCAATTGCCATGACACAACGCCAGCAGCCAACAAACCTGGTAAAAACAAAATATGACCTACTCGTATCGCAAGGCATTATTTCAAATGCAGAATTGGAGCTTGCGCAACGCTCAGCCAGGAAAAAAGGGCTGGATCTTGAAGATGTGCTGATTGAAGAGTTTGAGGTAAAACCAGCAGACATCAGCAAATCCATCTCCGCTTTCTTTGGCGTGCCCGTTGAGCCCTTCAAGCACGACCGCATGAAACCCATGGATTTGTTGAAACCGCTCAAACGAGAATACGTTGAAGCCAATGGCTGGTTACCCATAGATGATACTAAAGAAGATGGCTTAGTCATTCTTACAGCTGACCCAGAACGCATAAAAAGCTCACATATTGTGAGCAATATATTCCCCAAACATAACAAAATCAGCTATCGCACATGCTTGTTGCGCGACTTCAAGTTGACTGTAAACCAGTTCTATGGCGCCAGTGGCATGACTGGCAACATAGGGGATATTTTATCCACGATGGATGAAGAAGATGACTCTGGCTACAGCGGTAGTAGCGAGGATATGTCGGCTGCCAGCGATAATGAGTTGGTACAGCTGGTTAATAAAATCATTATTGATGCTTACAATCAAGGCGCATCAGATATTCACATTGAGCCTTATCCGGAAAAAGGCAAAACTGAAATCCGCTTTCGTAAAGACGGCACCCTAGTCAACTACATTGAAGTACCGCCAAGCTACCGTAACGCACTGGTAGCACGGATTAAGATCATGTGTGACCTTGATATTTCCGAAAAGCGTAGGCCGCAAGATGGCAAAATCAAGTTCAAACGCTTCGGCCCACTAGATATAGAGTTGCGTGTCGCCACCATTCCAACAGCGGGCGGTATCGAAGATATCGTCATGCGCATATTGGCCGCAGGCAAGCCGATACCGCTGGATAAACTTGGTCTCTCGGTTCATAACAATGCAAAACTTAAAGAGCTTGTTGCAAAACCTTACGGTCTGTTCTTCGTCTGCGGCCCTACAGGTTCTGGTAAAACGACTACGCTGCACTCCGCGCTTGGCCATATCAATACGCCAGAAACTAAAATCTGGACTGCTGAAGACCCCGTTGAAATCACGCAAAAAGGTCTGCGTCAGGTACAGGTCAACAAAAAAGCCGGGCTGGATTTTGCCATGGTCATGAAAGCCTTTTTGCGCGCTGACCCAGATGTAATCATGGTAGGTGAAATGCGCGACAAAGAAACAGTAGCGACAGGCATTGAAGCCTCACTCACAGGCCATTTGGTATTCGCCACGCTACATACCAATAGCGCGCCAGAATCCATTGTTCGCCTGCTTGATATGGGAATGGATCCATTCAACTTTGCCGATGCGTTACTCGGCATTCTGGCTCAGCGGCTTGGCAAACGTCTATGTGAATGCAAAAAACCCTATACACCAGCCGCAGATGAACTCAAAGCCATGCTCACTGAATACTGTGTTGAGCTACAGAACACGATGAGCTGGAAAAAAGACCCTGATGGTAGTTTCAAAGCGATTTACCAAACCTGGCAAAAAAACTTTGCTAACGAAAAGGGGCAATTCACGTTATATAAAGCAACAGGCTGCGACAAGTGTAGCAATACTGGCTATAAAGGCCGTGTAGGCTTGCATGAGCTGATGGAAGGCACAGATGCAGTGAAGAAGAATATTCAGGAACATGCCCGGGTTGCTGAAATGTTTGCTACGGCATTGGAGGATGGCATGCGCACCTTGAAACAAGATGGCATTGAGAAAGTGCTACAAGGCATTACAGATATGAAGCAGGTGAGAGCAGTGTGTATTAAATAGAGATAGTTATGTTGCTACTCTAATCAAAAAGTGCTTGCTCACGCGCTGATAGTTTAGTCATAACATCGCTACGCTGGGCATTCGTCATATCCCACCACTGCGCAATTTCTTCGATAGTGCGATAACAGCCTTCGCATAAACCACTGACTTCATTCATTGCGCAAACACCAATACATGGCGACTGTATATCTTGCATCGTTAAATTCTTATCTATAGTTATTTTAATCGGCAACCCATTCAGGCTGCGCTTGAATATTAGATATTAGCGCAAGCTACCAACATAACGACTAGGCGGTGGAGAACCACCGTCATCGTCATCGGAAGGCTCTTCATATCTTGGCTTAGTCGCTGGGGGCTCCGGTGCTTTAGGGGTTACTGCAACAGGTGCGGCAACTACAGGCGCAGATTGTGCCGTAGCGCCTCCACCAAACATCAACCCTTCGTACAAATCAGCATAATGGGTTAAATCCTCTGCGCCCTGCTGTCGCGCTAAACTCAGAATCGCTCTTGCATATTC
Source organism: Methyloradius sp. (assembly GCA_035460505.1). GTDB lineage: Bacteria > Pseudomonadota > Gammaproteobacteria > Burkholderiales > Methylophilaceae > Methyloradius. Next base: position 4,630 of record DATHWP010000127.1, read on the forward strand.
TTCGTTCTTGCTCATCCACTCAACGTCAATCACCCGGTTTGCGACACGTCGCATGGTGACATAAAGATGTGCAGCGACAGCAGTTTTGTCAGAGTCACTCATTATTAGGCCAGCCTTTCAGCATGTTGCGAAATATCCAGACCATCTTGCTCGTCTTCTGAATTGACGCGCAGTCCGATCGTCCAGTCGATGATTTTAAGGATAATCAAGCTACCAATACCGCTGTATACCAGTGTGACCAATACACCTATAGATTGTGAGATCAGGCTACCCTCACAATTGCAGATTGATTTGCTGGCAAGTACGCCTGTCAGTAACGCACCCACAATACCGCCTACACCGTGGATACCAAATACGTCCAGGGCATCGTCCGCACCAAGAATACGTTTAAGCGCAGTTGCACCCCAGTAGCAGAATAAACCAGCGGCTACGCCAATGATGAGCGCGCCTTCGGTATCAACAAAACCTGATGCTGGGGTAATCGCCACCAAGCCAGCAACAGCACCTGAACAAGCACCCAACAAAGTGACGCGAGATTTTCTCACCCATTCAATCATCATCCAAGTGAGCACCGCTGTTGCGGTAGCGACTTGTGTAACCAGCATTGCCATACCTGCGCGGCCATCAGAAGCTACTGCAGACCCCGCATTGAACCCGAACCAGCCCACCCACAATAATGAAGCGCCGATCAAGGTGTACACCAAGTTGTATGGAGGGAATGGCTCTTTACCATAACCGCGACGTGGGCCTAATACGTAGGCGCACATGAGGCCTGCAATACCCGCATTAATGTGAACGACTGTACCACCTGCGAAATCCAATACGCCTTGGCTGGCTAGCAAACCTGCTGGCTCCCATACCCAATGTGCGATTGGTGCGTAAATAAGGATGGTCCAGAATGACATGAAGATCACCATGGCTGAGAACTTGATACGTTCAGCGAATGCACCGGTAATCAGGGCTGGCGTAATAATCGCAAATGTCATCTGGAACATGACAAACACTGATTCTGGAATGGTTGGTGCGATATGGCTCACAGTTAATTGGCTGGTCTCTTTCACGTAAGCGAGTCCATGCAATAGCAAGCGGTCCAGACTACCGATATACAAAGTGTTAGGGGTAAATGCAAGGCTGTAACCAATCACCACCCATAGCACGGTAACAATGCAGCACACTGCAAAACTCTGTAAAACGGTAGAAAGTACGTTTCTCTTGCGCACCATGCCGCCATAAAACAAGGCCAGGCCAGGAATCGTCATCAACAGTACCAAGGCTGTAGAAGACAACATCCAGGCAGTATCCCCAGCACTGATTTTATCTGTACCGACCATTGAAGGCTCAGTGGTAGAAGCTTCGCCCGAAGCAGGTGCCTCTGCGACAGCTGCTGCGGGAGTTGGGGCTGCTGTTTCAGCTGCGGCTGGAGCAGGTGCTTCAGTTTCGGCTGGTGGCGTTGCGGTTGCGTCGGGGGCTGCATCAACGGCAGGTGCCGCAGTCTGCTCTTTAGCGGCTGGGGGTGGCGTATCTGCAATTGCATATCCCGATGTCAATACCAGCCCATTCAAGATTAGCGCGAATGAAATCCACTTTTTGAACCCATTTACATTCATAAATTACCCCGTATGTTTCAATTATTTTAATTAAGCAGAAACTGCTTTTTTCTACTTAGCTTGATACATGCAGCCAAATGTTAACAGCAACATTACCTGGTTATTATTGTTACTTCGCAAATGCAACCTTCAATTGATTAAGCGTATCAGTTTAATTAACTAGCAAGTCACATACCAACCATCATTACTAGGCTATTTAACGAACAATTTTGGCGCATAGTCACTGGCATACGATGATTTAGCTGCTGTCGCCAGCGCCTGGTCAATCGCGAGCGCACTTGCGGGCTTGCCAACATTATCATCAAGCCAAGCTTTCAAATGACCAAACATCGTCTTCAACTGACCTGCGCGATATGACCTGGTTTGCACTGTGTTGCCTGTATCAACCAAATTGATCAGTTGCTGTTGCTGCGCTTCTGACCAAGGCAAATGGCTGACAACTTCTCTAATAAAGTCACGGCATTCAAGGCCCGTGGTTGCGCTTTGCTTATCCACATACTCAAGCACTCCCAGTAGCAATACTTGAAATGTCTGGAATTCATGCGTAATGGTGGCAGTATCGCTAAAGTTTGCTGCAGGTGCGACAGGCGCAGCAGCCACAGGAGTAGGCTTGCTAAGCGACTCTACTACTTCGCCGACTTCAGATTGAGAAACAGTCGGCGCGGACTCGGGCAAGGGGGTCAAGTCACCTGACTTTGCAATAAGCGCACGATTTATAGCCTGGCTTAATTCACGTTGCGCCTCTATTTTTCCAAACTGCGTACAGACATCTCTAACATACACATTTAAACCGCTAAACACTGATTTGGATTGGCTGGCGCTCTCATCCCAAATCGCAAGCGCAACAAATGCTTCAGCTTCCGTCAGCACACTACAGAGCCCATGATAAACGGCTCTGCGCTGGCGTAATATTTCTGGGTTTACCTCTTTAGTTTGCATGGATGTGACTAACTCGCTCAATATAATAAATTCTGGATATTCAATTTACGCTTGCTCTATAAAAGAGCGATAGCTCATATCTGGTGCACTTAACGCCCACCAACACAATGCCCAGCAAAGTTAAAGGCTATTAAACCACCAAAAATCTTAACTAGCAGAACTTGTTTACACTCGTGTGACGCATACGCAAAACATGTGCCAAAAAATCGGCCACACATGAAAAAAGCCTAGATCGCTTAAACGATTAGGCTTTTTTTGCATATACGTCTTTTTACTTAGAGTTTAGCGGTAAGCCTCAAAACTAGGCACCCATATAAACATTTAAGATAAAGCACCGTGACATTGTTTATATTTCTTACCAGAACCACATGGGCAAGGGTCATTACGCCCTACTTTAGGCGTTTCGCGCGTGATTGGCTGTGCTGTGAGGTCTGGCAATGCTGATTGATCGATTTCTGCCTGGGCAACTTCTTCATAGCCAGCATGCTGATATTGCACATTTTCCAGCTCTACTGGCTTTTCAACGGCTTCAACATCCGCTTCATTGTTCACTTGCACCAGCATGGTGACCTGTGTCACTTCACTTTTTACTGTGTTGAGCAAGGTAGCGAACAATTCAAAGGCTTCACGCTTGTATTCTTGTTTTGGGTTCTTTTGCGCATACGAGCGCAAATGAATACCTTGTCGCAAATGATCCAGCGCTGCCAAATGCTCACGCCAATGATTATCAATGGCTTGCAACATCACAGCCCGCTCAAACTGACGCATGACATTTGCACCAGCACGCAGCTCTTTCGCCTGATACGCCTCTTCTGCAGCCGATTGCACATGCTCACGCAAGGTCTCTTCATGCAAATCAGGGTTGTCATCCAGCATTTTCTGCAATGGCAATACCAGACCAAACTCTGACTGTAATGCCCGCTCTAACGCAGGTACGTCCCACTGCTCTTCAACACTACCAGATGGAATATATGTTGAGATCACGTCATTAATGACATCTCCACGCATGGCGCTAATCGTCTCGCCAACATCCACAGCTTCAAGCAGCTCATTGCGTTGCTGATAGATCACTTTACGCTGATCATTTGATACATCATCGTATTCGAGCAATTGCTTACGGATATCGAAGTTACGACCTTCGACCTTGCGTTGTGCGTTCTCAATCGCACGCGTGACCCAAGGATGCTCAATCGCCTCGCCTTCTGGCATTTTGAGACGTTCCATAATGGCTGAAACGCGATCAGAAGCAAATATACGTAAGAGCTGATCTTCCAGTGAGAGATAAAAACGGCTGGAACCAGGGTCACCCTGGCGGCCTGAACGGCCACGTAGCTGGTTATCTACACGACGTGATTCATGGCGCTCGGTACCGATGATATGCAAACCACCTGAAGCAAGAACTGCATCATGTCGTTGTTGCCACTCTGATTTAATCGTTGCAATCTGCGTTTCTTTTTCAGCATCCGACAAAGCATCATTAGCACGTACCAGCGTAATATCAGGTTCAGGATTACCGCCAAGCACTATGTCAGTACCGCGGCCTGCCATATTGGTCGCGATGGTAATCATGCTCGGACGACCAGCCTGCACGATAATATGCGCTTCGCGCTCATGCTGCTTAGCGTTAAGTACCTGATGCTCAAGACCAGCTTTGGTCAAGAGCGCAGCAATCAACTCTGAGTTTTCAATTGAAGTGGTGCCGACCAACACTGGTTGGCCACGTTTTTGGCAGTCTTTAATATCCTCAATCACCGCTTGATATTTTTCTTGCGCGGTACGATAGACCTTGTCCATCTGGTCTTTGCGCTGCATACCGCGATGGGTAGGAACAACAACCGTTTCAAGGTTATAAATCTGGTTAAATTCGTAAGCTTCGGTGTCGGCTGTACCTGTCATGCCTGACAGTTTTTCGTACATGCGGAAGTAGTTCTGGAAAGTGATAGATGCAAGCGTCTGGTTTTCTTTTTGAATCGCCACGCCTTCTTTTGCCTCTACTGCCTGATGCAAGCCATCTGACCAGCGGCGGCCTGTCATCATACGGCCAGTGAATTCATCCACAATCACGATTTCGCCATCGCGTACCACATAGTTCTGATCCCTATGGAACAATGAACGAGCGCGTAGAGATGCGTACAGGTGATGAATCAGCGTAATGCTGGCTGCGTCGTATAAACTTGCGCCTTCAACCAACAACCCAGCATCAGCCAACAATTGCTCAGCATGCTCATGACCAGCTTCTGAGAGGATCACTTGCTGCGCTTTTTCATCCACCCAGAAATCGCCTTCGCCCTCTTCTTCTTTTTGTGCCACAAGCTTGGTAGCGACCACATTAATCTGTGTGTATAAATCTATGCTGTCATCGGCTTGCCCTGAAATAATCAGCGGCGTACGGGCTTCATCGATCAGAATCGAGTCAACTTCATCAATCAGGGCGTAATTCAAGCTGCGCTGTACACGCTCTTCTGCGGTGTAGACCATGTTGTCGCGCAGATAGTCAAAACCGAATTCGTTATTAGTACCGTAAGTAATGTCAGCCGCATACGCTTGCTGTTTCTGGTCATGCTGCATTTGTGAAAGGTTAATGCCGACAGTTAGACCAAGAAAGTTATAAAGACGCGCCATCCACTCAGCATCACGCTTTGCCAAGTAATCATTAACTGTGACTACATGCACGCCTTTACCAGAGATCGCATTCAAATAGGCAGGCAGCGTTGCGACCAAGGTTTTACCTTCACCCGTACGCATTTCCGAAATCTTGCCCGCATGCAATACCATGCCGCCAATCAACTGCACGTCAAAATGGCGCATCTCCAATATGCGGCGACTGCCCTCTCGCACGACAGCAAAGGCCTCAGATAACAGCTGATCCAATGTTTCGCCCGCCAGATAGCGTTGCTTGAATTCTTCAGTTTTAGCACGTAACTGCTCATCGCTGAGCGCTTGCATCGCTGGCTCAAGATCGTTAATGGCTTGTACGTTTTGTGCGTATTGTTTGACCAGCCTATCGTTACGACTGCCGAATAGTTTTTTGAACAACGTGAATAACATGAAAGAACACCGACTTTCCGCGCAATGCGGAAACCTCTAGGTTAACTTGGAAAAATGTAGGGAATATGACTTGTTTTGCAATACTCTAATTTGATATTTATACTCTATTAATCTAACGCTTACCTTATTTGGGGGTCATTGCCGCCTGATTCAAGGTCAAGTAACTACGCGGGTCTAAAGGCGCGCCATTCAACCTTACTTCAAAATGCAAATGAGGTCCTGTGGAACGGCCTGTATTGCCCACTTGCGCAATCATTTGCCCCTTCTCTACGCGGTCTCCAGCTTTCACCAACATCATTGAAGTATGGGCATAACGTGTTTCAAGGCCAGACCCATGATCAATCTTGATTATTTTACCATAATCGGGCGTTTGCTCGGCGCTTGTGACAATGCCGCCAGCAGCTGCATAGATGGGCGTACCAACCTCCGCCGTAAAGTCCAAACCTTCGTGGAATGCCATCTTTCCAGTAAACGGATCTACACGCCAGCCATAGCTGGATGAATTATAGGCAGCATTCACTGGCATCGTATTCGGTATGGCATTTTTCTGCATGCTTTGCTGCACCAGCAGGGTTTCAAGCATGCTCAGGCGATCGCTCTTGTGCTCGACCTCCAGCATCAGCTCATTTATTTTTTCATTTAGCTGTTCTTCTGTCAGGCCATACTCTTTAACTTGCGGACCGCCTTGGCCGGGTGGCAACATTTTGCGGCTGGGGTCTGCCATACCTGAGTCTTTACGCTCGGCATCTTTATCCTTGATGCCTGCCATCGTGGATAAACGGTCACTTTGCGCATCCAAACGCATCACCCGCGCCTGTATTTCGCCTAACTGGATGGCCAAGGCATCAATATGTTCTTGCGAGTTAAGTAATGGAATATGCAGTGATGAGGGGATGAGTGATTTAACTCCTTGGTGCTGGGAGTTTGATTGTGGCAAAATCAGTAAAACGGTAAAAACAATCACTAGTGCCAGCACGAATGCCAAGACTGCAATCAATTGCGGCAGCGTAAATACCCTAGGCTTGGCCATGCTGTTAGATACAAAAATAATATTCAAGCAATTCCCCTTGTTGGAGGTTTTAAGCGTGCGGCAAATTAAAGCTTTATTTAAAGACAATGCCGAGCTTTTGGCCTTATCTGGCCAAGCGGACAGTTTGACTGCCTCGCAAACAATCTGGAACACTATCGTACCCGATGCGTTGAAACCTCACACACAAGCGGGCAATGTAAAACATAAGCGTTTAACGGTTTATGCAAATAACGGTGCAGTGGCGGCAAAGATTAAATTGTTGCTGCCAAGCTTACTGACCAAGCTGCAAAAACAAGGTATCGAAATTACTTCAATTCGGGTTGAAGTGCAAGTGCAATCTACCGTGCGCCTCAAGCCCAAAAAACAGCGTTTAGTCAGCCCAACTGGTGTGCAATGCCTGAGCGCACTGGCTGAAAAGCTTGGTGATTCGCCATTGGGGGAAGTTTTGGCAAGACTTTCAAACAGAACTTAACACTGCATCTAGTATCATCAGCGCACGTTGAAAGAATCAAGCTAGCTTGCAACTATCTTCACGTATTAACCTCCTATTTACCCATTCCTCATTATTTTATTTTTGGTAGCTTTAACGAGTGATTGACACAGACTTCTTACTTTACTTTGCCGCGGGTGCTTTTACTGGCGTACTTTCTGGTTTGCTGGGTGTTGGCGGAGGCACTGTGATTGTGCCGATTCTGGTATTCATATTTACTGCCCAGCACTTCCCTGATGCTTACATCATGCACATGGCACTTGGCACATCGCTGGCCACCATCATCTTCACCTCCATGTCATCCGCGCGCGCGCATCAACGCAAAGGTAATGTGGACTGGCAAGTAGTCAAACGTATTACGCCAGGCATTTTGATAGGCACTGTCATTGGCGCGCTGATAGCAGCCCAGATGCATAGCTTTTGGCTCAAAGCCATATTTGCGATATTCGTCCTGGGTATTGCAACGCAAATGATCATGAATTTCACGCCTAACGCGCAACGGCAAGTCCCAGGCAGCATGGGAATGAGTGGCATGGGCGGGTTTATTGGGGTGGTCTCCAGCCTCGTCGGCATTGGTGGTGGTACAGTCACTGTGCCTTTTTTGATTTATTGCAATTTCAATCCCAGGTTGGCAATCGGTTCATCTGCCGCCATTGGCATTCCAATCGCCATCACGGGCACAATTGGCTATATTTATTCAGGCTTCTCAGTAGCTGATTTACCTGCCTATAGCCTGGGGTTTATCTATCTGCCTGCATTCATAGGCATTACCGTCACCAGTATGCTAACAGCCCCATTGGGCGCAGCGCTGGCGCAAAAGCTAGCCACCCAAACACTAAAACGGATATTTGCAATCCTGCTCTATATTGTTGGCTTTAAAATGCTATGGAGTCTGTTTTGAGCAGTCTGTCGCAAACAAAATCAGTCATTGAGGTTGATGCACTTTTTAAGCAGTTTGACCAAGTCATTGCCGTCAATGGCATCAGCTTCAAGGCAGAACGAGGTCAGACCACAGCCTTACTAGGTGGTAACGGTGCGGGGAAAACCACCACGATTGCCATGCTGCTTGGCCTGTTAATCCCAAGCAGTGGCCGCATTACCATACTTGGCGAAGATTTATTACTGAATCGCCATCGCTTACTGCACCGCATGAATTTCTCATCACCTTATGTGGATTTACCACAGCGCCTTACCGTGAAAGAAAACCTCACGGTGTATGGCCATCTCTACAGACTCAAAAACCTCAAATCACGCATTGCACAGATTAGTGATGAGCTCAATCTGGGTGAGCTGCTCAACCGCCGATACGGACGTTTGTCAGCAGGGCAAAAAACGCGTGTTTCACTGGCTAAATCGCTACTAAATGAACCCGAACTGTTATTACTGGACGAGCCTACGGCGTCACTAGACCCTGATACCGCCGACTCCATTCGTACCTATCTTGAGCAATACCAGCAACGCACAGGAGCGAGCATCCTACTGGCATCACACAACATGACTGAAGTTGAACGCATGGCCAAGCAGGTGATCATGATGCGCAAAGGCGAGATTGTGGATTCAGGAACGCCCGAAGCTTTGGTAGCTAAATATGAAAAGAATTCGATGGAAGAAGTGTTCATCGATATCGCACGCAATGGTGAAATGAGCGATACAAGCAACAAGGGAGGTCAATAATGGCCATGCAAGACATCCCTTTCTCACCACGCCGCATTGGGGCGATCGTGCTGCGTCACCTATATTTGATGCGCACCTCTTGGCCACGCCTGGTCGAAATGGTGTATTGGCCAACCGTTCAAATGGTCCTGTGGGGGTTCATCAGCTTATTCCTGCAGCACAACAGCAGCTATATCGCTCAAGCCACGGGCGTCCTCTTATCTGCCGTATTGCTGTGGGATGTACTGTTTCGCGGCCAGCTTGGTATCGCACTCATCTTTCTGGAAGAAATCTATTCGCGCAATCTGGGGCATCTGTTTGTCAGCCCCCTACGCCCAAGTGAGATGATCTGCGGCCTCATTATACTGAGCCTGATACGCACCTTAATAGGCGTTGGCGGCGCATCGATTGTCGCTATCCCACTATTCCACTTTAATGTATTTGATATGGGGCTACCGCTGATTGCCTTCTTTCTCAATCTGGTCATCATGGCATGGGGCATAGGCCTGGTGATTGCAGGTGTGTTGCTAAGATTTGGGTTGGGCGCAGAAGGTATTGCTTGGGCTGCGATCTTCGCCCTGCAACCGATTTGTGCAGTGTTCTACCCAGTTTCAACTTTGCCAGCCTGGCTGCAATCCGTGGCTTGGTCTTTGCCAGCGAGTCATGTATTTGAAGGGATGCGTGAGTTGTTATTTAACCACACGTTTAATAGTGAACAATTGATTACTGCCAGCCTGCTTAATATCATTTGGCTAGGCGCTGGCATATTCATATTTCTGGCATTCTTTAGAGCAGCAAGAGAGCGTGGATTGCTCCTGCAAATCGGTGAGTAAAAATAAAAGAAGCCTCTGATCAGAGGCTTCTTTGTTGTCTACGAACTGGCTTCTAATAGACTATTTAGCTCTTCCCACACTAGCCACAATCTCAGCATTCGCTTCTTCAACACCTTGCCATTCGCCAACTTTGACCCACTTACCTTTTTCCAGATCTTTGTAGTGTTCAAAGAAATGGGCGATAGGTGCCAGTTGGAATTCAGGCAGATCTTTATAGCTCTTGATATCTTTGTATTGTGGGCAGATTTTATCGACTGGTACAGCCAGCACTTTGGCATCAATTCCTGATTCATCTTCCATGGTCAGCACGCCGATGGCGCGGCAGCGAATCACTACGCCCGGTTGCAGTGGAATAGGTGTAATCACCAGCACATCAGTTGGGTCACCATCCAGTGAAAGCGTTTGTGGAATGTAGCCATAGTTGCATGGGTAATGCATGGAGGTGCCCATGAAGCGATCTACAAATACCGCGCCAGACTCTTTATCCACTTCAAATTTAATCGGCTCACCACGCATCGAGATTTCGATGATGACGTTGAAGTTATTGGGGATATCTTTGCCGGCTGGCACATTATTTAAAGACATGACTAATCCTTTTTACTTGGTGTGTATTGTTTAGTTGATTCAAAAAAACAGGATTTTACGCTAAAGGTACGAATTTGAGGCTTTCAGTATCGTATGCGCTCATTTCGCCGCTGACGATATCGAAATACCAGCCATGCAACTGCAAAGTACCTTCCTTGAGTCGCGATTTGATCCAAGGGAATGTCTGCAGGTTTTCCATCGAGACGATGATGCCACCCATCTCACAGGCACAAAGCTTATCAGTCTCCCAGGTATGCGTGTGGTCGGCATGCACACGATCCGCTGCACGCTTGGCCATACTCACCCAGGGCATGATGAACTCGCCTTGCATGTCGTCAGGGATACCTTCAAACAAGGCTTTGATGCCGCCACACTGGCGATGGCCGAGCACAATAATATGCTCCACATTCAAGGCGCAAACACCAAACTCGAGTGCAGCACTCACACCATGGTAACCGCCGCCCTTTTCATATGGTGGCACCAGATTAGCCACGTTACGCACCACGAATAAATCACCAGGTTTACTATCCAGCACAATCGCGGGGTCAGCGCGCGAATCAGAACAGGCGATCACCAAGGTGCTTGGTTTTTGACCTTGCGCTAATTCTGCAAACAGTTCGCTATCGTTAGCGAAGTAACTGTCATGGAAGCGTTTGTAACCTTCTATAAACTTTTCTATCATGGGCTTAATTTCTCTCTCAATCAGTTACTTAATCTTTAAGCTACAAAAACCTTACCAGTTAGGCGCTGATACGCTTCACGATATTTCTCACCAGTTTTAATTGCCACATCATCTGGTAGCTCTGGCCCGGGTGGGGTTTTATCCCAGCCCGAGGCTTCCAGCCAATCGCGCACATACTGCTTATCAAAGCTTGGTGGGTTCTTGCCAACAACATATTGGTCAGCCGGCCAGAAACGCGATGAATCCGGCGTGAGCACTTCATCAATCACATAAAGATTATCCGCCTCATCCAGACCAAATTCGAACTTGGTGTCTGCAATAATAATACCGCGTGTAAGCGCATATTCTGCGGCCTCTTTATATAGTTGAATACTGGCTTTGGCGACTTTTTCTGCAAGCTCGCGACCTAGTATCTGCGCACATTTTTCCAGCGTAATATTTTCATCGTGGTCACCCACTTCAGCCTTGCTGGATGGCGTGAAAATAGGTTCTGGCAGTTGCGATGCTTCTTGCAAACCTGCAGGCAATGCAATGCCGCAAACCGTCCCGCTGGCTTTATATTCTTTCCAGCCTGAGCCTGCAAGATAGCCACGTACGATGGCTTCAATCGGTAATGGTTTGAGCTTTTTCACAACTAAAGCACGTTTACCTAACTGGGCTTTTTCAGCTGGGTCACTCACCAATGAATCAGGTGAAATACCTGTCAAATGGTTAGGAATGACATGCTTGAGTTTTTCAAACCAGAAATTGGCGATTTCAGTGAGAATCGCGCCTTTATCTTGAATCGGTGTAGGCAAAATCACGTCGAATGCAGAGAGGCGATCTGTAGCAATAAGCAACATGGTGTTTGCATCTACATCGTAAATATCACGGACCTTGCCCTGATGAATCAGTGGCAGACTTTTAATGGTGGATTGTTTAAGCGCTTGTGACAATTCAATATCCTGTTTTATTGTTTGGATTGGAGGTCAGTACCGTCAGTGTAGGGGAATTTCACATGACCAAACCGTACGATCAATATCGCCATGGCGATCAGAAATATAGAACCCGACAAAGCCATGATGCGCCAAGCATCAAGCTCTGCGACATCCAGCACCAGATAACGTGCAAGAGCAATAATGCCAATATAGAGTGGATATCTGACAGGTAAATTGCCCGAACCAAGGTAATGGTTAAGCATGGACATCACTTCGAGGTACAGGAACAAGAGCAGAAGATCGCCCACGCTAATAGCACGCGCTTCCCAGATATGAAATATAGCTTGGAACACCGCGAATATGGTCGCGCCAGCAATCACAATCAGCACCACTTGCTCAACCACACCCAAGCCACGTTGGGTTAATTTGCTAAATCTATTGGGTATCATAGTTATCCTGTGGCTTGCTTGTTTACAGTCTTGTTTAGCTAGTTTAATTTATAGCGTAATTATACATCATGGTATAGCCAGTAAAATGCGTTGGCTGGTCTGCGATACATCTAACTTGCATTCATCAACATCCACCCTCATGTAGAGCTTAATATTCATTTATTAAAAGGAGACGTCATGGATTTACAACTTACTGACAAAATCGCACTGGTTTCTGGCAGCACAGCAGGCATAGGCTTTGCCATCGCAGAAGCCCTGGCAAATGAAGGTGCCACCGTCATCATCAATGGTCGTACTCAAGCAGCTGTCGATACAGCGATTGCAAAACTGAAAGACGCCAAAGGTAAAGCACTCGGTTTTGCTGGTGATCTCAGTCAGGCCGATGTTGCAAACGCATTGGCAAAACAGTTTCCACAAGTCGATATTTTGGTCAACAATCTCGGTATTTTTGAACCCAAGGCATTCCTGGACATTCCCGATGAAGACTGGCAACGCTTCTTCGATGTCAACGTATTAAGTGGCGTCCGGCTCTCGCGACTCTTTCTGCCAGCGATGAAGGCCCAAAACTGGGGTCGCATCATTTTCATCTCCAGCGAAAGTGCTATCCAGATTCCTGAAGAAATGATTCATTACGGCATGACCAAGACAGCACAAATATCTGTAGCACGTGGTTTGGCTGAACTGGTTGCTGGAACTGGCATCACGGTAAACAGCGTATTGCCCGGCCCCACCAAGTCGCGCGGCGTTGGCGATTTTGTCGACACTCTGGCAAAAACAGAGAACAAGACCGCAGCAGAGTTTGAAAAAGAATTCTTTGAAAAAGTGCGCCCGACCTCATTGATCAAACGCTTTGCAACGCCAGAAGAAGTCGCAGCACTGGTTGCTTATGTGGCCAGCCCGCTAGCATCAGCCACGACTGGTGCGGCACTGCGCGTAGATGGTGGAACGATTAAAAGCGCTTTTTAATTAAAAGAGCTTGTGCTTTGAACACTGAGTTGGCGGCTATTTAATCACTGCCGCCAATTCACCCTTTTTGTAGCGCACTGCCATTTGCTCGCAACTAATCGGCTTGATCTTGCTAGCCCAGCCTGCGGAGCCAAAGGCTTCATAGCGTGCGGTGCAGATGCCCTGCATGGCGGTAGTTGCTAAACCTAAATATTTGCGCGGGTCAAAATCGGCTTTATGCTGCTCTTGCGAAAAGAATTGACGCAAAGAACCTGTCATTGCCATGCGTAAGTCAGTATCAATATTGACCTTGCGCACACCGTGCTTGATGCCTTC
>DATHWP010000128.1:0-5380 GCA_035460505.1 Methyloradius sp.
CAGGCCACCTGGTTCTGGCGTACCAGTGCCAGGTGCAAAAGCTGGGTCCAAGGCATCTATATCAAATGTTAAATATAGTGGCGGATTACCGAGTTTGGCCATCCGTGTGCGCACTTCATCAATCACGTCTTGCAGCGCTGCCCCATCACGGCCACGCAGTTCGCGACCTGTGAAGATGCGGCCACCCTGCTCGTTCACATATTCGCGCGCAGCGCGCTCGCCAGAAGAACGAATACCGATTTGCACGAAACCTTCAGGGATGACCAAGCCTTCGGTGATGGCTTCATACACCCATGTGCCGTGGCCTGATGGCTCGCCGAAATGGCTTTCCCAGGTATCGCAATGCGCATCAAAGTGGATAACCGCTAAAGGCTGCCCGTAATGCGCATGATAGGCGCGCAACAACGGTAAGGTAATCGAGTGGTCACCGCCCAGCCAGACCATCTGCTGCCCAACTGTCTGGCTTGCCAGCAATGAAGCAACTTGGGGTATTAAGGCAGACCGCATGCTTTCCAAGCTTGTATTGGGTAATAACAAATCACCGAGATCAACCAAGTCTTCTATAGGTGTTGTATCAAAAAATGGATGCTCATCACCACACAGCATATGGCTGGCCTGGCGTATGCCACGTGGGCCGAATCTAGCGCCTGTGCGATTCGTCACGCTGCCATCCCAACTGATGCCAGCAACACCAAAAGCTTTATTGGCAATGCCATCTGTGCTGAATGGCACGCCTAAAAAACCGCCTGTCATCACATAGGCAAATCCGTGATCCATTGTGTTACCCCATATAAAAATGACTGCTAAAAATAATCAACATTCGCTTCAAAATTGGTAAGATGATAATGCATATTTTGGTATATCTGATAGAACCAATACCCAAAAATATCCAGAGCCACTTTGCCTATTTACCGCATGCACCACGACATTAAATGAAATCAAGCCTATGCCATTACAACATGAAAGACTCTTAAACAACGCCCAGCGGATGCTGGAAAATGAACGCGCCGATTACGTGCGGCTGCACCCGCAATCCATGCACTTATCCGCAAGCGCAAATCAGCACTTTTTATATGGTGTACCTATGCACTGGATGAATGATTGGGGTACACCCGCGCCTTTATTTGTGAAACATGCCCAGGGATCGCACTTTACATGTGTAGATGATGTTGATTATGTAGATTTCTGCTTAGGCGATACAGGCGCCATGTTTGGGCATAGCCCGCCAGCGGTAGCTCAAGCGATTGCTGCACAAGCAAAAGCAGGCTTCACCACTATGTTGCCATCAAGCATGACACCCAATGTAGGTGAGGCATTAGCGGATCACTTTGGCCTGCCTTATTGGCAACTAGCGACTACAGCCACTGATGCCAACCGCTTTGTATTGCGCTGGGCACGTGCAGTCACTGGTCGAAAAAAGTTAGTGGTGTTTGATGGCTGTTATCACGGGACTGTGGATGACACCATGGTGGACATGACCATGGGTGATGTTGTGGTTGGCAAAACGATCAATCGCAACAGCTTGCTCGGTCAAGTATATGACTTGGGGCAGCACACCGTAGCCGTGCCATTCAACGATATTGCAGCAGTTGAGCGCGAGTTAGCTAAAGGCGACGTCGCCTGCCTGCTCACCGAACCCGCCCTCACCAACTGCGGCATGGTACCTGCAAATGCAGGCTTTATTGAAAGCCTGCGTGAACTCACCCAGCAATATGGCACGCTACTGGTGCTGGATGAAACCCACACCATTTCTACTGGGCGTGGTGGATGGGCAAAAAATCACAGTGTAGTACCTGACTTTTTAGTTGTCGGCAAACCTATTGCAGGTGGCCTGCCAGCCGCGGCTTATGGGTTTAGTGCGGCAATGGCCGAGCAAATGAAAGCAGCAAAAGACCAAGCACCGCCCGGGCACTCTGGCATAGGCACTACCCTCTCGGGCAACATGATGACGCTCGCCGTAATCCATGCCACGCTCACAGAAGTGGCGACTGATGCCGCCTATATACATATGTTGAGCTTGGCTGAATCGCTAGAAATGCAATTGACGGCAAGTATTAAATCTCACGACTTACCCTGGAATATCACACGGCTCGGCGCTAGGCTGGAGTTGCAATTCTGCGGAGTAACACCAAGCAATGCAGAAGAAGCACGCAATGCGCAGAATGAAGCCATTGAAAGCGCTATCCACCTTTACCTACTGAATCGTGGCGTACTGCTAACGCCGTTCCACAATATGATGCTGATATGCCCCGCCACCAGCAAAGATGACGTAAAACGTTTGGTGCATATTTTTGATGAATGTCTCAACGGACTTACCAGTTAATTTTAAATAAGGAAAAAGCATGACAAAAACCATCAACAACATCATTGATTTTTCTACGAATACAGTAGAACCAGAATACGGCATTGTGCCTCAAGAACGAGTGGTGACAGGCGTTTCCAGCGATGCCAACGTTGAAATAAAGATGACGACATTCAACCACTACACCGACCCTACTGAACAGTTTTTCGCGGGCATATGGCACTCCAGCGTAGGCGCCAAAACTGTCAACTACACCGAAGAAGAGGTCTGCTATATTTTGGAAGGACGAGTACGTTTAACCGATGAAGCAGGCAACGCAAAAGAGTTCGGCGCGGGCAGTACCTTTGTTTTACCTGCAGGGTTCAAAGGCACATGGGAAACGCTGGAAGCAATCAAGAAGATTTATGTGATTTGGCAGGCGAAAGATTAAGGAATTTGATGTCATTTATCAGCTTTTGTATATGACCGCTATCGGCCAAAAGCGGACATTTCGTGCCTCGAATTACTCACCGATTTCTATAGTGTTTGCGTCCGTACTTGCTATTTATTATTATACGGACAGGGAAACATCTAACTATCAGATATAAAAAGAAAAAAAGCATGCTAAATCACACATCTTCAATATTATTATACGGACGCGTGCGTCCGTATAATAACGGTTAGGTGCTTATGCATAAAAGTCTCACGCCCCGCGCTAATACCTTCTTGGCTGTGCTTTGGGCTAGCTCCTGCGCTCTAGCAGTTTCATTTTCATGGCATCAGGCTTTCCCACTGGTGTTTATTTCCTTTGCTGCTGGTGTTGTCGCAGGCCTTCTGCAGGGCCGTGCACTTTCAGCACATACAACACAGTTTCGCGCAGCCAGCACTGCAATTGAAGTTCGTCATATTCTTGTTTCGAGCTGGCATGGCAAAGTCGCGCTGGCGCTTCTTTGGGTTACTGCTATCGGCGCGTTTGCATGGGCTTTCAATTTGGGCACAAACAATCCATTCATCATCTGGGTTGCTGCATATACATCTTTTGCATTAGCGCGCGAGTTGTTTACCCTGCCTGCAGTATTTCGGTTGGCTAAGCCCGTATGAGCGCACCTAACCCATCATTCAAGCGGGACTGGCTAAAGCCAGCCCCTTAATTCAAACGTTGGGCATCTCTTTGAAACGTCGACCAACAATTCCTTTCTTTGAATGGCGTATAGCTGTTCATCTGGAACGAACCAAGGAAATTCAAAAAATTTCTGGTATGCCCGCCTATGAATGCAAATGTGAACTTTGTGAAACATGGAAGCGCTCATTTGAAAAGGTTATTCCCGAGCAAACCCTAATGGAACTTCAACGACTGGGTGTGCAACTGAACGCGCCCAATGAACTATATGCTCACCCGCAAGACTCGTCCTCACGGCACGTAAGAGCTGTTTTTCATATAGTCGGAAAAATAGTTTCCGGCCCAGATCATTTAATTTTTCATGAAAAATTAAATGATTACGTTCAAAATTATGTACCTATAAGGCAGTCGCCGTGGTTTAGTGTACGCGTTGTGAATGCAGTTGAATCTTCTTGTCCATCCCCAAGTATAAGCAACAGTAAAGATGGTGATGTAATTGCGCTAGATTTTAGGTTTGAGTTATAAATGCCCAACCCATCATTCAAGCGGGACGCCTAACGGCGCCCCTTAATTCAAACGTTAGGCGCCAACCCTATGCCGCACAATGAGCATTCACCCTCAGCTTCTTTAAAGTCCACGGCTCTTTTACTTTCAAGCGGTGTACTTCTGTCACTGTTTATTTTTGTTGGCACATACTTTTCTTACTTTTGGCGTTATCAATCACATATTTCTGGTAGTTACCTGCCTTTAGCCTTGGGTGCAAGTGCCTTTGGCGGGCTTATGCTCTGGCTAAACTATCTTGTACTGCCCTCACAACCAACAGCAGCTCGCCTTGCAAAAGCAGTTGGTCTTGCGTTGCTCGGGGCAGTTATTTTCATATTTTTGTTTTTGTTCTTACTCTTAAATACAATAGGCTCATGAATATTTCCACCATCATGTCGCCTAACCCATCATTCAAGCGGGACGCGCCAAAGCGCGCCCCTTAATTCAAACGTTAGGCCATAATGAATA
Organism: Methyloradius sp.; assembly: GCA_035460505.1. Taxonomy (GTDB): domain Bacteria; phylum Pseudomonadota; class Gammaproteobacteria; order Burkholderiales; family Methylophilaceae; genus Methyloradius. Next base: position 4,413 of record DATHWP010000128.1, read on the forward strand.
AATCTCGTATTTATGTGGATTTCAACGAAATGATAAGTGACAGTGAAGTGTTGCTTTCGCAGAAAGACACAAAAGTTGATTCAAACGGAAATGAGGTTGTTTTTATTGACGGCTTAAATGTATCCGTTTACATGGACGATGAAGACGAAAATGGCAATCGTGATAACCTAATCGCTGAAGGTATTGCTATCAGAAATTACACGAACCTTTATCCAATAGCTCGATGGTTACTTAAAATTGATACTAAGGGCATTCGACATGAGTCAGATGAAATCTCATAAACATTCACTGCCTAACCCCTCATTCAAGCGGGATATCTAAACGACCGCTATGGGTCGATAGCTGTCATAAGAAATCTCACCACTACCAATTTAAATAAGAAAAACTTATCTCTCAGCCCGCATCTGAATACTTAAATTGTACCCGTTTGACGTTACAAAACAGTTCATAAGCAATGGTGCCTGCTGATTGTGCGACCTCATTGGCAGACGCTTGATCGCCCCATAGTTCCACTTGGCTGCCAATCTGCGGGCTTGGTATGTCGGTGAGGTCAACAAATAGCATGTCCATAGAAACTCGGCCCATCAGCCTTGTCATTTGACCGTTAACGGCGATTGGGGTACCTGTCGCGGCAGACCTGGGATAGCCATCAGCATAACCGCACGCCACCACGCCAACCGTGGTATCGCGCTCAGCGGTGAATATGCTGCCATAGCCGATAGATTCACCTTTGGCGATTGTGTGTATAGAAATAATACGCGACGTGAGTTGCATGACAGCGCGCAATGGCTGCCCTGTAAGCTCCTCTGATACTGGGCTGGCGCCAAACAGCATAATGCCTGGGCGTGACCAGTTGCCTTGCGCCTGAGGCCAGCTGAGAATACCTGCGGAATTGGCAAGGCTGGTCTCGCAAAGCGTGGCAGAAAGTTTGCCCATGCCACTAATCGCCTCTTGAAAAACGGCGACTT
>DATHWP010000129.1:0-9369 GCA_035460505.1 Methyloradius sp.
GCTGGTAGATCAGCGGCTGGTATCGGCCGTGAAAACTTGTAACCCTGGTATTGCTCGCAGTCACTGTGTGCAAAAAAAGCCAGTTGCTCTTCCGTCTCAATGCCCTCCGCCACCACATGCAAGCGTAGACCTTTAGCCATGGTGAGGATGGTGGATGCAATATGCATATCGTCATTGTTCTCTGGAATATTCCGTACAAATGCACGGTCAATCTTAAGCTCATCCAGCGGCAAAAACCTGAGCTTGGATAGTGACGAATGCCCCGTACCAAAATCATCAATCGCAATGCGCAGACCCAAAGCTTTGAGCGCCAGTAGTATCTCTACTGCCATATCTTCCTGCTCCATAATCGCGCCCTCTGTAATCTCAAGCGTCAATCGATTTGGGTTAAGCCCTGATTCATTAAGTACGGATTCAATAGAATTGATGAAATTAGCATCGTGAAACTGCCTGGGAGAGATATTGACGGCAAGCTTGAGATCGCTCAATCCTAGTGCATCCCATGCCACTAATTGCTTGCAGGCTTGGTGTAGCACCCACTTGCCTATAGGGACAATCAAGCCTGTATCTTCTGCAAATGGGATAAAGTCATTGGGCATCACCAGCTCATTACCATTGCGGTACCAGCGAATGAGGGCTTCTACGCCGACCACTTTAGCGAGCTTGGTGTCTTTGTCGTATTCAACAATCGGCTGGTAGAAAAGCACGAACTGTTTAGCCTCTATGCCTTGGCGCAATTGGGCATCAAGCGTAAATCTGGCATGGGCGATTTTGGTCAATTCAGCGGTATAAAACTGGTGATTATTACGGCCGCTTTCTTTCGCGCGGTACATGGCTGAATCGGCATTTCGGATCAGTTGCACATCGTTTTCTGCATCGTATGGGAACAGGCTGATACCGATACTGGCGCCCACCACAACTTGCTGATTATTCTTGAGCGTGAATGGGGCTTCTAATAACTCAATGATGGTTTGCGCGATGACGGCTGCCTGATTTTTTGACTCTATATTCTCCATCAATACCACAAACTCATCGCCACCAAGGCGGGCAAAGGTGTCTTGCTCACGCAACCGACCTTTTAATCGGCTCACCAATTCCACCAGCAACATATCGCCCTGAATATGCCCCAGGCTATCGTTCACGTCTTTAAATCGGTCAATATCGATAAACAGCAGGGCTAATTCATAGTGATGTCGATTGGCCATCGCGATGGCATGGGTCAGTCTATCCTGGAACAGCCTGCGGTTAGGCAAACCCGTGAGCACATCATGATTTGCCAGATACTCGTAACGCAGATTGGCCTCATTAATCAGCCTATCGGCCTCAAGCAATCTTTCGCTATCCACCAGCAAAAGGCTCTGCCGCATCATCGCCAGCACGATAATGAGCAGAGCAGAGATAAGTGCGACGAATTTGGCGACAGGCACAACGGTATCAAAGAAAATAACAATAATCGTGAGCACGCTGATAAACATTGAAGCGACGGGAATAAGGCGCTGGATGAAGCGACTGATGGCAATTTGCCTAAGGCTATCAGACACTTCAGCGCGCCAACCCATGGCGCTGAGGCCAATGAGAATATCTGCCACCGAGAACATATTCTTGAGTAACTGGCCTTGCTCAATTTGGGTATCCAGCACATCAAGATTCCACTGCATCCAGATCGAACCTTCGATCATAAAAGCGAGGAAGAAGAGGTAATTTGGCCAGCACGGCTTTAACCTGAGGAAGAGATTGATCAACAAGGCAACACTGGCGGCACTTAATAAACCAATAGGGTAAGAAATGACGGCAAGCATTTGTGGAAGGCGTCGGTCAGTATCATTCGAGAGATAAAGTGCCAGCACCAAGCCAATGACAGAAATACTAATTGTGGATAGATCTATCCATGCGGCGACTTTCTTTGCGCCCTCCAATTTTGCATTGAGTACCTGGAGTAAGCCAATCAGGCAGCAGGGGCCAAGTAGCAAATAGAAGATATCTGCTGGGGCTGGAAACGCGTTCCAATGAAAGTATTGCTGGACATCCCATAGCAGCTGCCCAACGAAATAGGAGGCAATCCCTAACAAGAACCAGCGTCGGGGCTGTTTTTCCTCCGGACTGCCGTTACGAAACCCTATCCACGCAAAGCAGGCAGAAGCGCCGCTACTTAGAGTCCAATGTAGATTATCAAGAAATGGTAACCATTGCGGGGGGACATACTGGGAAGCAATCATAATGGCCAGCATGATTGCCAAGCTTGTCCATAAAATGGTTTTCACAGAACGACTCATTACATAGTCCCCGATCAAATTCCTGCAGCACAACTTTTTTATTTTTTAAGTATTTCTCATACAACTTTGCTTAGCACTTGAGCAAGCTATAACAATTAAACACCCTGATAGCAAAAAACTGTTATTTATTAATACTCTGTAGCACCTCTTGTGCCAAAAAATTGCATCTTGCAAAGATAGTTAGAATTACAAGATTTAAGTTTTCTGCAACGGCATTTGCGTATAAAATAGGCAACTTTTCCGCAGCAATCGCAAAGAAGCAATCTAGTGCAAATCGGCTCATACAAATTAAAGAATAACCTGGTGGTCGCGCCCATGGCTGGCGTGACCGACAGGCCTTTCCGTATTCTGTGTAAAAAGCTGGGCGCTGGGCTAGCGGTTTCTGAAATGGTCACATCCAATTCGTTGCTGTACGGAAGCGCAAAAACTTTGCGTCGTGCCAACCACGAGGGCGAAGTAGACCCCATTTCGGTGCAGATTGCTGGTGCCGACCCCAAAATGATGGCAGAAGCCGCTCGTTACAACGTAGATAATGGCGCGCAGATTATTGACATCAACATGGGTTGCCCAGCCAAGAAGATTTGCAATGTGATGGCGGGTTCAGCCTTATTGAAAGACGAACCACTCGTATCACAGATTCTCAAAGCCGTCGTCAATGCCGTTGATGTACCGGTCACTTTGAAGATTCGTACTGGCTGGGATAAACAGAATCGCAATGCAATCGCCGTGGCCAGAATGGCCGAAGATATTGGTATCCAAGCGCTGGCCATGCATGGCCGTACCCGTGCTTGCCTGTATATGGGAGATGCTGAATACGAAACAATCGCTGCTGTAAAACAAGCAATCAAGATTCCACTCATCGCCAATGGCGATATCACCACCCCTGAAAAAGCCAAGTATGTACTGGAATACACTGGTGCCGATGCCGTGATGATAGGCCGCGCCGCACAAGGCCGCCCATGGATATTCCGCGAGATTGCGCATTACCTGGCCACTGGCGAACACATGTTGCCGCCCGAAGTATCAGAAATCCACAGTGTCATGCAAGAACATGTAAACGACTTGTATGGGTTCTACGGGGAATTGGCTGGCATGCGTGTTGCTAGAAAACATATCTCCTGGTACACCAAGGGGCTTAAGGATTCAGCGAATTTCCGCCACATGATGAACCAGTTGCAAACGATAGACGAACAACAAGCTGCCATCAATATGTTTTTTGAGCAGTTGAAGCAACAAAACCAGCATTTGCAATATGCAGATGACACAGACGAAGCACTGGCCGAAGAGCTGGCAGCCTAGCAAAATAGTACGACCCAGGGATAAGATAAAAATGAGTAATCAGCAAATAGGGGATTGTGTTCGCGCAGCATTAGACGAATACTTTAAAGACCTTGATGGTCAGCCGCCACATGCCGTCTATGAAATGGTATTGCAGTGTGTGGAAAAGCCGTTGCTGGAATACGTACTGAATCGTGCGAGTGGCAACCAGAGTAAAACTGCCGATATTCTAGGCCTCAATCGCAATACCCTGCGCAAAAAACTCCAGCAGTACAAAATTCAGTAACTCCACCCAGACAGTTTCCAACTCAACCTTTCGATAATTTTTTCCATATGGCTATCAAACGAGCTCTCATTAGTGTTTCCGATAAACAAGGCATACTCGAGTTTGCAAAAGACCTGAGTAGTTTTGGCGTAGAAATTCTCTCTACCGGCGGCACTGCAAAACTATTCCGCGACAACAATATTCCTGTCATTGAAGTCAGTGATTACACTGGCTTCCCTGAAATGCTGGATGGCCGCGTAAAGACGCTGCACCCTAAAGTACATGGCGGCATTCTGGGTCGGCGTGATCTGCCTGAGCATGTGGCAGCAATGGAGAATGCGGCTATTCCGGATATCGATATGGTGGTGGTTAATCTCTACCCGTTTGAAGCCACAGTAGCCAAAGCGGACTGTACGCTGGAAGATGCCATTGAGAACATTGATATCGGTGGCCCAGCCATGGTGCGTTCCGCCGCCAAGAACTGGAAAGATGTCGCAGTAGTCACCGATGCTTCGCAATATGCAGGTGTCATCGCCGAGATGAAAAGCACTGGCGGCGCTACCAGTCAGGCAACACGCTTTGCACTATCAGTAGCCGCTTTTAATCGCATCAGCAACTATGACGGTGCAATCAGCGATTACCTGTCATCGTTCAATGCCGATGGCACACGCAATGATTTTCCAGCACAAACCAATGGCCGCTTCGTAAAGCTGCAAGATTTACGCTACGGTGAGAACCCACACCAGCAGGCGGCGTTTTATCGTGACCTATACCCTGCTCCTGGCTCTCTGGTGACAGCAGAACAACTGCAAGGAAAGGAACTTTCATACAACAATATCGCCGATGCAGATGCAGCCTGGGAATGCGTTAAATCTTTCGACACCACTGCTTGCGTCATCGTCAAGCATGCCAATCCTTGCGGCGTAGCGGTTGGCATCAACGCGCTGGAGGCCTACAGCAAAGCGTTCAAGACAGATCCAACCTCAGCCTTTGGTGGCATCATCGCTTTCAATGCAACGGTAGATGCAGCCGCAGCTGAAGCCGTCGCCAAGCAATTCGTAGAAGTACTGATCGCACCCGACTTTACTGCAGAAGCATTGGCTATTTTCAAAGCCAAAGCTAATGTGCGCGTATTGAAGATAGCCCTGCCTGCTGGTGGTGAGTCTGCCTGGCAAAAAGGTCGAAATTCCCACGAGACTAAACGAGTAGGCTCTGGCCTATTGATTCAGACAGCGGATAACCATGAAATCAGCATGAGCGATCTCAAGATTGTCACCAAGAAACAACCATCACCAGAGCAATTGCAAGACCTGCTATTTGCATGGCGCGTAGCAAAATATGTGAAGTCTAATGCCATCGTATTCTGTGGCGATGGCATGACATTAGGCGTTGGCGCTGGCCAGATGAGCCGCGTTGATAGCACCAAGATCGCGGCCATCAAGGCACAGAATGCTGGGTTATCACTGAAAAATGCCTCCGTAGCATCTGATGCGTTCTTCCCATTCCGCGATGGTGTTGATGTGCTGGCAGAAGCAGGCGCGGCGTGCGTAATTCAGCCGGGCGGTAGCATCCGTGATGATGAAGTCATCGCTGCTGCAGATGAGCATGGCTTGGCAATGATCCTCACCGGCATTCGCCATTTCCGTCACTAAACATCAAAGGCATCTATGAAGGTACTTGTAATAGGGAGTGGTGGTCGTGAACATGCGCTGGCATGGCAAGTGGCTAAAAACCAGAACATCAGCCGCGTTTATGTAGCGCCGGGCAATGCGGGCACCGCGTTGAATCCAGACATGGTCAATGTGCCGATTACTAGCGTGCCTGAGCTCGTTGAATTTGCATTGAATGAAAAAATTGCCTTGACTGTTGTTGGCCCTGAAGCACCGCTTTCTCAAGGTGTAGTGGATGCTTTCCGTGCTGCTGGGCTAAAGGTATTTGGCCCAACAAAGGCTGCTGCGCAACTCGAAAGCTCTAAAGATTTTGCCAAGGCATTCATGGTGCGCCACCAGATTCCTACTGCGGCTTATGCCACTTTTACCGATGCTTCTGAGGCTCACGCTTATGTCAAAAAACAAGGCACACCAATCGTAATCAAAGCCGATGGCCTAGCCGCAGGTAAAGGCGTAGTGGTTGCGATGGATGAAGCCGAAGCCCACGATGCGATAGATTCCATGTTGTCAGACAACAAGCTCGGCAGTGCTGGTGCACGCGTAGTCATCGAAGAATTCCTCACTGGCGAAGAAGCCAGCTTTATCGTGATGGTAGATGGCAAAAACATACTGGCCCTTGCCACCAGCCAGGATCATAAACGCCTTCTGGATGGCGATCTCGGCCCGAATACAGGCGGCATGGGCGCTTATTCCCCCGCGCCAGTAGTCACGCCAGACATTCATGCCAAAGTCATGCGTGAAATCATCAAACCTACCGTTGAGGGTATGGCAAAAGATGGTATTCCTTATACTGGTTTTCTCTACGCTGGATTGATGATCAGCCCTAATGGCACGGTCAAAACACTGGAATTCAACTGCCGCATGGGCGACCCTGAAACCCAACCTATCATGCTCAGATTAAAAACTGATTTCGTGACTTTGCTTGAGCATGCAGTTGCAGGCACTCTGGATGAAATTAACGTAGATTGGGATAGACGCTACGCACTCGGGGTGGTGATGGCATCTGCAAATTATCCTGACACGCCTAGAACTGGCGACGAAATCACTGAACTACCCAAAGACTTGCAGGATGCACACGTATTCCATGCAGGCACTACCCTGAAAGACGGCAAAGTGCTGACGAATGGTGGCCGTGTTTTATGTGTCACCGCATTGGGTGAAACCGTCAAATATGCTCAACTACGGGCTTACCAGATTGCCGAAGAAATCAAGTTTGACGGTAGCCAAATGCGCACAGATATTGGCTATAAGGCTTTAAAACACTAAGGCTGACCCCGTGACCCAAGCGCGCGGATTACGCAGTTACTTACGCTCAGGTGGTGTGATCGCCTACCCGACCGAATCCATCTTCGGCCTTGGTTGCGACCCAGATAATCGACTCGCGGTGCAACGCATACTCTGCATCAAGCAAAGACCAAAGCATAAGGGTCTGATTCTATTGGCTGATCGCTTCTCTGCTTTTCAGCGCTATATCGCCCCGCTCACTACCGACCAGATCGCCTTGATGCAGCGCAGCTGGTTAGATAAAACTCCCCATACTTGGCTGGTACCTACCGCTAAAGATTGTCCAAAATGGCTAAGTGGCCGGCATAAAACCATCGCCATTCGCGTCACTCAGCATGCATTCTCAAAACGTTTATGCAAGCAGCTTGGCATGGCGTTAGTATCTACTAGCGCTAATAAAAGCGGCCACCAGCCTGCAAAAACAAGCCGGCAATGTTACAAGCTGTTTTCTGGCCAAGCACGAATACTGCAAGGTATGACAGCAGGCGCTAAGAAGCCATCTACGATTCAAGACCTACTAACAGGCAAAATCCTCAGGAAATAATGTGATGTCCACCGAAATTAACGCCAACGCCGTATTTGATTACCTCTCAGGTTTGCAGAGCCGCATTATCGAAGCCATTGAAATGGTGGATGGCAAAACCTTTCTGCACGATAGCTGGCAACGACCTGAAGGTGGTGGTGGCACTTCTTGCATGCTAGAAGAAGGCAATGTATTCGAACGTGCTGGCGTTGGTTTCTCACATGTACTCGGCAATAAACTACCACCAGCAGCCACCATTGCCCACCCAGAAGCAGCTGGGCGCAGTTGGGAAGCCATGGGTGTATCGCTTGTATTTCATCCACGCAACCCATATATCCCAACAGTGCATATGAATGTGCGTTTTTTTGTAGCAAAAGCCCCTAAACATGAAGATGCACCAGATACTTGGTGGTTTGGAGGCGGGATGGATCTCACTCCTTACTATGGTTTTGAAGAAGATGTTGTGCATTTCCACCGCACTTGCCGTGATGCATTGGCACCATTTGGCGATTCACTTTATCCGCGATTCAAAAAACACTGTGATGATTACTTCTTCCTCAAGCACCGTAATGAGCCACGTGGCATAGGCGGTATTTTCTTTGATGACTTCAATGAGCTTGGCTTTGCCGATAGTTTCGCTATGCTAAAAGCCGTCGGTGAAGCCTTTCTGCAAGCCTACCTACCGATTGCGCAACGCCGCAAAGATACGCCGTATGGTGAGCAACAACGCGACTTCCAGGCGTATAGGCGTGGACGCTATGTAGAATTCAACCTGGTCTATGACCGCGGCACGCTTTTTGGTTTACAGTCGAATGGCCGCACCGAATCAATCTTATTATCCATGCCGCCCATCGTGAAATGGCGTTACGACTGGAAACCCACTGAAGGTAGCGAAGAAGCCAAACTGTATAGCCAATTCCTCAAACATAAGGATTGGCTGCCCCCCAGTTAATTAGGCTGTAACAGGCATATTTCGTGCATACTTAAAAAATAATAACGAAGGGGATCCCGAATGCTTGCTCAACTTTTCCGCACCAAAGCGATTGCCACTGAAACCCATAGTGGGCTGAAAAAATGCCTGAGCGCGTTTGATCTTGCGCTTCTGGGCATAGGTGGTGCAATCGGTACGGGTATCTTTGTACTCACAGGCCTCGCTGCCGCCACTCAGGCAGGCCCTGCCGTGATTATTTCCTTTATTATAGCAGGCGTTGCTTCTGCTTTTGCTGCGCTCTCATATGCAGAACTATCCGCTTCAGTCGGGGGTTCTGGCAGTGCGTATGGTTATAGCTATGTTGCCTTTGGTGAATTTTTTGCCTGGGTGATTGGCTGGATATTATTACTGGAATACGGTGTTGGCGCAGCGGCAGTAGCCAATGGATGGGCTGGTTACTTTATTCGCACACTCACCAATTTCGGCCTGAGCATGCCTGAGCTTTATACCAAAGCGCCGAGTATGGGTGGCATCATCAATCTACCAGCTTTCTCCATTATCTGGGTTCTGACATTGCTGCTGATCAGCGGCGTTAAACAAAGTGCGCAGGTCAACAATATCATGGTGGCCATCAAGTTATCGACGATTGCCATCTTTTTAGCGCTCGCATCCATGAACCTGCACTCAGAAAACTGGCATCCATTTATGCCATTTGGCTGGTTTGATACGCTAGAAAATGGCAAAACCATAGGCGTTCTGGCTGGCGCATCGCTGGTGTTCTTTGCTTATTTTGGTTTTGATGCCGTCTCTACTGCGGCGGATGAAGCCAAGAATCCACAACGTGATCTGCCGATTGGATTGATTGCGTCCGTCACTTTCTGCACGTTTATCTATATTCTTGTTTCAGGTTTTTTAACTGGCATCGTTTCATATACTGAGCTCAACACTTCTTCCCCTGTCGCTTTTGCGCTGACCAAGATTGGTTACACTTGGGCATCGACATTAGTAGCAACTGGCGTATTGGCGGGTCTGATTACTGTATTGCTGGTCTTGCTTTATGGCCTCACCAGAATTCTCTATGCAATGAGTCGTGATGGACTGATTTCCCCTTTCTTCTCCGCCATCAATCCAGAACGACAAACGCC
>DATHWP010000130.1:0-2985 GCA_035460505.1 Methyloradius sp.
CGTATCGCGGCTGAGCAAGCAGTAGCGAGCCCATTGCTGGAAGACGTTAACTTGGCCAATGCACGTGGCGTTTTAGTGAATATCACCACATCAGCTTCTTTCAAAATGAAAGAATACTATGACGTGATGAATACGATTAAAGCTTTCACTGCAGATGATGCAACGGTGATTGTTGGTAACGTGTTCGACGAAACGATGGGTGATGCCTTGCGTGTAACGATGGTGGCAACAGGCTTGAGTGGTGCGCAACGTCGTCAACAAAAACCAGAGCTTCGCGTCATGACGCAAGAAGTAGTGCGTAATGGTACAACCAATCAACCGATGTATGTGGGTGGTGGTAGTGTAATGGCGGAAGATGAAGCACCAGCGGTATTTGGCTCAAACAGCCGTCGTGCACAAGTTGAAGCGATGAAAATGTCAGGCGTAGAAGAGTACGATATTCCTGCATTCTTGCGCAAACAGGCTGACTAAATGCTTGAATAGATTACTTAAGTTTACATTTGATCGGCGGCCGTCATTCGCCCTCTAAGGGGGTTGTATGGTATGATTTGCCTAGATAAAAGTATGGCTAAATAAGTGACTTAAGCTTCTTATTAAGCTTGGATTAAAGGGATTTTGAACAGTACATGTTAAAGCAACGTACATTAAAAAAAGCAATTAGCGCTACTGGCGTTGGCTTGCATAACGGCGAAAAGGTTACTCTTACCCTGCGCCCGGCTGCACCTGATACCGGTATTGTTTTCACGCGGGTTGATCTGCCTCAGCCCAATGAAATCAAGGCCACGCCGCAAGCTGTGCATGACACACGTATGTGTTCTGCATTGGAAGAGAATGGCGCACGCGTTGCAACGGTAGAGCACCTGATGTCTGCATTGGCAGGCTTGGGTGTAGACAACGTTTATATTGATGTTGATGCTTCTGAAATACCGATCATGGATGGTAGTTCTGGTCCCTTTGTATTCTTGTTGCATCAAGCTGGTCTCGTTGAGCAGGCTGCAGCTAAGCGTTTTATTCGTGTTAAAAAGACTGTTGAAGTGGTAGAAGGCGATAAATGGGTACGTTTTGAGCCTTACCACGGTTTTAAGATTGATTTCACCATCAACTTCACCCATCCGGTGTTTGAGCATTCCGGCAATAACGTCAAAATTGATTTTGCAGCAGATTCCTATATCAAGGAAATCAGCCGTGCGCGTACTTTCGGGTTTATGCATGAAGTTGAATACTTGCGTTCAAACGGTTTAGCCCGTGGTGGTAGCCTGGATAATGCCATTGTGCTGGATGAATACCGTGTATTGAATTCAGATGGCTTACGTTACGACGACGAGTTCGCGAAACATAAGGTATTGGATGCGATTGGCGATTTGTATATGTTAGGCCACCCAATTTTGGGTGCGTTCTATGCATATAAATCTGGCCATGCCTTAAATAACCAATTAATACGCGCGTTGTTGCAAGACGAAACAGCGTGGGAATATGTCACATTTGAAAAAAATGAAGATGCACCCGACGCATTTTTATCACAAAGTAAACAGCTGGTGCCAGAACCGATTTATTAATTTGTCTTTATTGAAGGCAAAGCAACCAATAAAACTTGAATAAAAACAGGGGCGTACTATGTTGATGATTCGCCTGATATTTGTCCTCCTCGTTATTGCAGCAATGGTGTTGCTGGGTTTTTATTTAGTGTCTAATGACAAAAAATACCTGGATTATTTCAAGCGTGTCCTCAAATACACCGTCTATCTAGCTTTTGTAGTGGCGGTATTGTTTGTATTGCGTTACCTACTCTAAATGTTTAAATCCAAAAAAACTCTTTCAATAGCCAGCATCAGCAAGCAAGCATTGCTGATTGCCATGGCTATCATCGCATTGTCTCCTTCATCAGTATTGGCGATGTCTGATGAAGCGCTATTCCAGCATGCCAGAGAATCCTATTCTGGTAAAAATGAAATTGCGTTGGGTGAAGACGTAGCCCAGCTTAAATCGCAAGAATACATCTTAGCTCCCTATGCAGATTACTGGTTTATGCTGCTCAAACTGGATCATTTCGATAATTCAGTAGATGACAATGCAGAAGCGCAGGCATTTTTAAACAAATATGTTGATTTGCCTTTTGCCGACCGTTTGCGTGGCGAATGGTTGAAAAAACTGGGAAAACAGCAGAATTGGCCGTTATTTTTTGAACAATATGCCAGCTTCAAGCGCGATGATCCCTTGGTACAATGCTTTGCTTTGCTGGGTCACAGTCAGTTAGAGGATATGGATATTGCCAGCCAGGTCAAAGCGCTGTGGATGACGACAGCAGATTTGCCTGGTAACTGCAATCAGGTCTTTGATATCCAGCAGAAAAAAGGTGTGCTGACTACTGATGATATTTGGGCAAGATTCAGGATGGCGCTGCAAGAAGGCAAATTGCCATTGGCCAAAAGTGTCGCTGTACGTTTGCCTATTGACAACACCAGTCTCAAATTGTTGGATCGCGCCTACCAGTCTCCGCAAACAATCATCGATAAGAAAACTGTTTCTACCAAGTCACGCTTTGGCATGGAGGTTAATCTGTTTGCTATAGACCGACTGGCGCGTACCAAGCTGGATAATGCCGTTAGCAGTTTCCGTAAAGCGCAGAATACTTTTGATGTAGATAACCGCGCTTTCGCTTGGGGGCGGATTGCCTATCATGCGGCTCGTGCACACTCGCCAGAAGCACTGGATTTATACATGCTTGCTGGCAGTAGCCATCTGGATAGAGAACAACTAGCCTGGAAGGCGCGCGCTGCTCTCAGGGAACAAGATTGGTCAACTGTGCAAGCTGCGATTGCCGATATGCAGCCCAAGCAGCAGGAAGAAAGTGCCTGGCGTTACTGGAAAGCGCGTGCTTTAAGGGAGCAAGGCCAAGTAGTAGAAGCCAATGCGATATTCAGCCAGCTCTCAAAAGAGCGGCATTACTATGGTTGGTTGGCTGCAGAAGAGCTAGAAAGCGTAATG
>DATHWP010000131.1:0-17075 GCA_035460505.1 Methyloradius sp.
CCGATGAACTGAATCACCAGAATCAAAGTGAGAAAAACAAAAGTAATCCGTTGTTTTAAGCTATTGAATTGCATTGGGTCTGAATCATTAAGTTATTTACTGATGATGAGCGCATTGGCTTGAATATCCAGTTTAACGGCAGCCTGTTCTGAGCCTTTAACGCTGATTCCTTGCGTATCCGTATAGTTTTCTTTGGTAACTGCGTAATGCCAGGTTTTAAGTTGATAGCTGCCATTAGGCAAGTCGCTTAGTTTGGCTTTGCCATTCACATCTGTTTTCGTAAAGTAGGGCGTATCAACAATATTCACATAGGCAATCATCTGGTCATGAATATTGCAGCCAAGCACGGCAATGCCTGGTTTATCAAATATCACTGGCGCTGCAGGCACACCTGAATAGAGTTTTAGCTCAAATGTCTTGGCGGGTGAGAATGAGTACACGTGGTGCCGCACCGTGTCATTGTTAGGAAAAGTCACGCTGGCGCCAGTTTGAATCACGGTGACGAGTGGAATGAATGTACGGCCTTTCTGCGCAATCATTGCTGAGCTAGGGGGTGTTGCTGCCTGCCTATTGGCAGGCTCGGCATACACCACTGCATCTTGTAATGGATTGCCCGAGAGATCAGTCACGGTGACACTGATTTCACCCGCAAACGCTAATTTGCTGGCGATAAATATGCCTAGCATGCATAGATGGTTGAATGTTTTAAATTGAGCAGTCATTTATTGTTTTTTATCTGTAGTTGCCGCTGTGGCTGGCACTGGGCCAGTCACTATGTCACGTTTCATTGGCGCTAATAGCTTAAGCATTTCATTTTTCTCACGTGTACCTACGTGACGGTTTAATGATTCACGTAATGCTTCTACCATGAGCTCAAACTCCGCTTGAGTAATGCCTGACTGTGCGTGCGCTTTTTTCATGGTCTCGCCATCGTATGTACATGGCCCACCGCTGATCACGCATAATTGATTCACAATACTTTGCTTCAGCGTTTTGAGCTTGATGCCTTCAAACGAGCGCTTGGTTTTTGGGTCTGTGGATACTTGGTTAATCGTCTCATCAACGACTACCGTAATGACAGGTAATCCCCCCATGCGTTCAAAAAGAGAAGCTTGTGGCGGCTGGCTTGCGCAGCCTTGCATCCATGCCATTGTCATCAATAACATTGAAGCTAAAAATAGCTTGGATATTGTTTTATTAACCAACATTTGAAATCCTTATAGTATTACGCATTATCATTTGCATGATATTTGCTATGTATTTAATGCAGTTAAAACCTAACTATTTTTATAGTAGCAATAAGTGTTCTTAAACGGCTATTTTTAACAAATTTGAAGCTCATTAAAGAATATATTAAGGATTGATATGGGCACGAAATTTACACATCACATCACACAATTATTGGTCGTACTTTGCGCGCTATTCATTACACCTACGTCCCAAGCGGGAGACAGGCTGCTTGCGACAGGCGGTGTCACGCAGATTGAAGGCGCAGCAGGCGGTGGCCTGGTGCCTTGGGCACTCATTTCTGGCTATGCTACAAAAGATCAAATTGGCGGTTCTGCCTTTTTTACTAAAGCCAGAACAGATGGTGGGTTTGATTTACAGACAGGCGGAGTGAGCGTGGGTTTCAACAATCGCGTTGAAATTTCGGCAAGCCAGATGCGTTTCGGCCTCAGTAATACCGTGCCAGGTCAGCATATCAATCTGACTACACTAGGCGCAAAAGTCAGGCTGTTTGGCGATGCTGTCTATGATCAAGATAACTGGATTCCCCAAGTTTCAGCAGGCGTTCAATTCAAACACAATGAAGACTTTAACCAAGTGCCCAAAGCCATAGGCGCAGTAAAAGCGGATGGCGTTGATGGCTACCTTGCCGCTACCAAGCTTTTTCTAGGCGCGGTATATGGCAGAAATTTGTTAGTCAACGGCACACTACAGGCGACTAAAGCCAACCAGTTTGGCTTGCTTGGTTTTGGTGGTGACAAGAATGATGATTATCGGCTAGAGCCTGCGGGCTCGATTGCATTGATGCTAACGGATAAAGTATTTTTAGGTGCTGAATACCGTGCCAAGCCAGATAACCTCAGCGCATTCAAGGAGGAAGACGCCAAGGATGTTTTTGTGGCTTGGTTCCCAAGCAAATATGTGGGGATTACTGCCGCCTATGTTGATCTAGGCAATATCGCCAATAAGCCAGACCAAGAGGCCTGGTATATTTCAGGCCAGATTTCTTACTAAGGAAACTCTGCTTAAGCCTGACTTCACAGAAAACTTAGCAGCAGCGAATCTTAAGTAGTAAAAAACCGTCACAAAGGTTAAAATACGCCCCGCTAATCAATTGGCGCTTAGCTCTAAGCGCTATCTTTAGATAGATTGCCCGGGTGGTGAAATTGGTAGACACAAGAGACTTAAAATCTCTCGCCTCACAAGGCGTGCCGGTTCGATTCCGGCCCCGGGCACCAATAAAATCAAGGCTTCCAGCCATTTCAAGAAATTCCTAAATTTCGGCACTGTCAACCAAGTGTCAACGGAATTAAATTCCACGTTTGCTTTCCGTTTTATTTTCTGATTAAGTCAGGTTTTAATAAGAAAAATAACATATGCGCATACAGGGGAAGGTTACCAACTGGAATGACGATAAGGGATTTGGCTTTGTATATCCCAATGGCGGTGGTCAAAAAGCATTTGTTCATATAAAAGCATTTTCACGGAGTTCATACAGACCTGAGGATGGCGACTTGATATCGTATGAGCTATCTACCGATGACAAAGGTCGCTACTTTGCAAAAGATGTTCGGTTCGTAGGCGAGAATGCAAAGCTGACTCGCCCTTATAAGCTGAAGCCCTTTGGAGCCATATTTGTCTCTATATTCTTTGTTTCGCTGGCCGCAGTAACCATGGCACGTCACCTTCCACTTACCCTGATTGGACTTTATCTCGTTACAAGCCTCGTCACTTATGTTGTTTACGCAATAGACAAATCAGCTGCGCAAGATGGCAGAAGAAGAACTCCTGAAAGCACTTTGCATTTATTGAGTTTTGTTGGTGGTTGGCCTGGCGCTCTTCTCGCGCAGAAGAGGCTACACCACAAATCAAGGAAGGTACAATTCCAAGTTGGCTATTGGTTTACCGTCCTTGCCAACTGTGGGGGTTTGGGCTGGATGCTGACAACAAAAGCTGGCTCTGACTTTCTAGGTTCGATTGCCAAGATAATCCCGTAAGAATGTGCCAATCATTTTAATTGGCGGCTTGTCGCTGCCAATACCTGCACTTTCTCACGAGATGTGGCCATGCCCCAGCCTAATGCTAATTATTTATTCGTAGTAGGGACGCTTTTCTCATTACTCCGACGATCCTTACCAGAAAAGTCTTTAGGTTCGATCTCTTTCTCTCTTCTGTCTTGTTTGAGAGCTCGAAAGTTCGACAAATTTAATGCCCAAGGGCTAACTTGTTGTTTCTTGGTGTTTGTATTCATAACTAACTCCTTAAAAGAAGTAAATCAAATGGCTTAAGATAAAAAAGCATTGCATAGCTTCAATGGTAAGCAAATCCCGAACACTTCGGCGTAGGAGATTTCCTTGCTTTGCTATAAGAATTATCTTAAACCTAAATATCAAGGATTGCTTAAATATTAAACAAATAAGCATATTTGAAGTGATAGGGGAACTTTGATTTTGGCTTAAATCAGCCTTCAAAAGGCATCAACGGCATGGCGTATAATGACTTATAAAGACGCGTGCGACTTTGTAACCCATTTAATAGTAGCGCGCTGAAGCATGCCCATTAATCCAGAAATGAAAGATAAATGATGAGTTTAGATAGCGCTCCAGAGCTTGAGTCACTGCCAGAGGCAGAGCAGGTAAGGGTTAGGCGAGCTGTTTTGCCTGGCAGTTTTAAAGACCCGCGTGTTTTGTCTGCCTATATTGTTCAAGTTATTGGTTTTGTTTTACTGTTCTTTGTTTTCTTTCCGACTGCTCAGCCAAGATTATTGCTACTTCTTGCTTACGCAATCCCAACGATGATCATTGTTAAGTTTATTCATAGCCACGTTATTCACGAGCTTGTTGTCGCCTATCTGGCAAATGAACCCCAGGGTCAGGCTATTTCACCTGATAGCGCCCCTTAATTCAAACGCTAGATCTATTCACAAAGGTATTGAATGTCCCACGTTTTAATCATTCATGAGGTTGAGTCTTATCAGGCATGGAAGCTGGTTTTTGACCAAGCAGCAGATATTAGAAAGCGTGCTGGAGAAATTAGTTACCAATTGCTGGGAGATCAGAATAATGCAAACAATATTGTTCACTTTTCTGAATGGAGCTCGCTTGATAACGCTAAGCGTTTTTTCGAGTCGCCAGAGCTAGTGAAAATAAGGGAAGAAGCTGGTGTAAAGATGCCAGCTTTTCTTTAATTTACAAGAGATAGAGCATGGAGCGCTCTAACCTTAGTGACTTATCGGAATCCTTTTAAACTAAGCCCGTTCTATCTTGATTGTTGCTGGATTTCTTACGCCTAGAAACAAAGCCAATAGTAGCAAAACCAACCAGCAGCATTGCTAAGTTACTTGGCTCAGGTACGGCTGAGGTGAGTAAGAGCTGATCTTGTTTGAAGGCAGAGTCAGCATAATTTAGCTGATAAGCGCCAGTAGCCGTCCAGGTGCCTGATGTGATGTTGTTGATAAAGCCGATGGCAAGGCTGTCTGCTGCCGCATTGTTGTAGGGGAATGAGGCGGATGCGCCTGGTAGATAAAATGAGCCGCTGCCACTAGAGAGGCTGAGCGTGGTTGAGGTTTCTTCTGCAATTTCCCACACGGCTAGCTGAATGGCCAGGGCATAGTTGTTGGCGGCAGTTTTGTCGGCTGTGCCATAGGTGCTTAAGGTACTCAGGTAGGTATCACGCAGGCCGAGGAATGTAGGCATTGTGTTGCTGACGAGCAGGTCAATAGCCTCAATACGACTGCTACTGAATCCAGCGCTGGATAGACCCGCGGTAACTGCAAAGCTGGTATCCCAGCCACCGCCGATGCCTTTTTGCAGACAAAAACTGAATGTTTGGCCGCCTAACGCAGAAATATCCCAAATACTGAGTACGCCCCAGTTGTAAGCGCTCGTGGCTCCGCCCTCTGTGACGTTGGTGTAACTTGAGTATGCCTCGCGATCTGTGGCTGGATCAGGCCAGCTAACTGTTGTCGTTGCGTTTGCTGTGGATGACATAGAGACAAACAACATGAAGCCTACAGCCAATAATTGGGGTATTTGTTGCGTAATGATTGCTAGATTGTTTTTAGTGTTTGTATGAGCAAGTTGATGATTCATGGATCACTTTCATTATTGGTTGATTACTCTGCATTTTTTCTAGGCGTAATAAATATGCGCAAAAGGCCGATGTAAGCAGAATGCATGCCAAAATATTTTTGACATTAATGGTTTAACCCAAGCGGCCCGTCATACCGTGAAAAAATAAGTTTTGAAAGATCGCGAGATAAAAGTTAGTAAGTCTTGGAAATGCACGACTATGCTCAGTAACTGAGCGCTAAAGGCTAAATGGCACTAAAAAGCGCTTAGCTGAATTATTTGGTGGAATCACAAAAAAGAAATTAAACGATTAGATCAGTCAGCTTTTTTATATTGCGTGACTCCTTTATCATCGAGCCAGCATGTCACAACACAAACCACTGACCAAAGCACAAAAAGCCGCTGCCATTCTCAGGCTGCAGGATTACCCATCAGCATTTCCACTTGCGCGCTCACTCAAGCGTAAGATTCATTTCAATTTAGGCCCTACCAATTCAGGTAAAACCCATGAGGCGCTCGAAGTGTTGTCGCGCGCAGCTTCAGGTGTTTATCTTGCGCCGTTGCGCTTGTTGGCGATGGAGATTCGTGATCGGCTGATGGATGCAGGCGTGCCTTGCAACCTGATTACGGGCGAAGAACGCAATATCATCCCTGGTGCGCAGCATACGGCGTGCACGGTAGAGATGCTGAACCCTAATCATCAGGTAGAAGTGGCCATCATTGATGAAATCCAGATGCTACAGGATGAAAGCCGTGGTTATGCTTGGACAGCCGCGCTGGTGGGTGCGCCAGCGAATGATGTATTTGTCTGCGGCTCAAACGCAGTCACCGAGCCTTGCTTGCGCTTGATAGAGTCGCTGGGCGAAAGCTATGACATCACCTACATGGAGCGCAAAACACCACTGATATTAGAACCCGAGGGCTTGAGCGGCGCACACTACAACCGGCAGAGATTGAGAAAGCAGCTACGCAAAGGTGATGCCGTGATTGCATTCACGCGTAAAGATGTACTCACATTAAGTGCCAGATTCAGGCTATGGGGCTTTGGCGTTGCCAGCATTTATGGCGCATTATCGCCAGAAGTTCGACGTACGGAAGCGCGCCGATTCAGTAGCGGAGAGGCTGATATATTAGTCGCGACTGATGCTATCGGCATGGGGCTGAATTTGCCGATACGTCGCGTGGTGTTTTCAGCGGTTGATAAATTTGATGGCGTTGCCAGCCGCATGCTGAATGCGACTGAAGTGCGGCAGATTGCAGGCCGGGCAGGGCGCTATGGTATTTACCCTACAGGCTATGTCAGCACGTTTGAGAATGATGAGCTGGTACATATTGAACATATGCTGAGCACTTCTGATGTTGCCACATTAACCAAGCTACCGATTTCTGTGAATCCATTTCACGTAGAAACCTTATCCCAAATGCTCAATACTGAGCGCATAGGCGAATTACTGGAGTTTTTTGCCAGCAGTCTTGCTATAGATAGCCCGTTATTCCAGATTGCAGGCATGCAAGGGCAGGTGGCACAAGGCCATTTAATTGAAGCGCATGCGCCTAATCTCAGTCTTGAGGATAAATTCAGGTTTGCCTGTGCCCCTGTCTCGTTGGATAAAACACACGAGCGCGATTACTTTGTGACTTGCCTGACCAGCTACGCGCAGGGTAAGCAAAAGCATTTGCCAGCAGACACCTACTGGCTTGATTCAACCAGCCCACAGCATTTGGAGCAAGCCGAAGACCTGAGTAAAGATTTAAGTCTCTATGCCTGGCTGGCATTCAAATACCCTGATATTTTTAACCAGAGCCATTTGTTGCCGGCGCTTCGTAATAGAGTTAGCCGTTATATTGAGCGTGCACTACTCAGGCAGGCTGGCTTTAACGACACATCAAAAGAGCTGATGTATTACTCAGGACATCGATAGTAATCGCTGTTAAAGCCAATTAAGGTGCGCAACAACCAAAATCCCGTTCCGCAGCCACCCAATAATGATGTGGGTGGTTTCTAAATCCATCTTTCTCGGCTAGTAAATAGGCTTCAGTTTCTATTTTTCGTTGCATCTCCACTTCATATACCCATGGTAATGGGTGGTCAGTCGCTTTAGTTTTTCTAGATACTCTTTCTGATTTACGTTTTTCCATTTTTAACCCTTTCTGATTCAGCCGTTGTTAAAACCAATATCGTTTTGTCTGCTATTAGGCAAAAATGACTGAGAAGAAGCTGATATAAGACATAACGATTAAAGCGATGACGATTGCCATTGGGAAGTTGTGAAAAGTGAAAATGTTTTTCATCTTGTCTCCAATCTGAGATTGCTTGTTGAGGGTTAATCATCAGGCAAAACAAATAAGAGGTTTTTGATCTATATCAATTAACTGATTTATTCGTGATTTTTTACAGACTCAAGAAATTAACTATTTAAAATACGGTAATAAATTTGCTTATCAGAATGGTAACAACTGCATGCTGCGCGCTCTAAGCCCTCACTATCATGGATTTTCATATTGCCGCGACTGTAGCTGATGAGCGATTTTCGCTGTAAGGAGCGCGCTGCTTTAGTGACGCCAACACGGCGTACTCCGAGCATTTGTGCCAGAAATTCTTGAGTGATGTGAAACTCAGATGAATGCGCGCGATCTCTTGTCATCAATAACCAGCGCGCCATGCGTTCTTCTACCAGATGAAACCGATTGCAGGCAGCGGTTTGCCCGAGCTGGCGCATGAGTACATATACATATCGCTTTAACTGACGTTCAAGCGATAAACTTTCGCCTAACACTTTTATAAAAGCTGCTCTTTCTATACGCAATGCACGCCCTGCACCTTGCACCTGAGAATGAAATGGCGCGATATTCACGCCCAATATTAATGGGAGGCCATACATGCCTTCATTGCCTATCAACCCTACTTCCAAGCCTGTGCCGCTATCTAATGGCATCACGAGTGAAATGATACTTTCAGTGGGAAAGTAAACATGCTGTATAGGCTCGCCCACTTCACAGAGCACGTGTCCCAATACCAGCGTGATTGCTTCACAAGATTCAATCAGGCGTTTTCTGTCCACTCCTGGCAGGCCAGAAAGCAGGTTGTTAGTATCGTCTGTAAATCCTAGCGCTGGCATATTTAAGTCCTTTTTATTTTGGACGCTGCCAGGGTAATAGCGGGTGGTTTGGCAAAGCCGTAAAGATGAGGGCAATCTAAAGTAGGGCAGACATCATGACGTGTCTGTACGCTGGCACACCTAAGTTTGATCTGTGATGTACATAAATTTAGTTATGTATGGTGTCAGAGAGAACGCAGTGTCTAAACACCATACTCTTTATCTACTAAACAATATGATTATTTGTTGAGGCTGATTGCGTCTTTGCTTTAGCACACTTGCCGTGATGAATTACATGGGGAATTGAAGAGCTAACTCGCGATGACATGCAGCGATGGCAAGAGGCGGTCAAACTCGGTTTTAACGACGGTATAGCATTCACAACTGCGTTTTTCTAAGCTGGGTCGGTCACGTATTGTGATATGGCCTCGGCTATAGTCAATCAGTCCAGCACGTTGCAGCTTGCCAGCGGCTTCAGTCACGCCTTCACGGCGAACACCGAGCATGTTGGCAATCAGTTCCTGCGTCATGCTCAATTTATTGCTAGAGAGGCGATCAAGGCTTAGCAGGAGCCAGCGGCACAATTGCTGTTCCACCGTGTGGTGGCGGTTGCAGACTGCGGTTTGTGCCATCTGGGTAATGAGTGCTTGTGTATAGCGCAGCAACAGCCGCATGACTGGGCCTGCTCGGCTGAACTCTTCTTTAAGTAGCGGTGCTTTTAGCCTGTAACCAAAGCCAGCGCTTTGTGTGACTGCACGGCTCGGCGTGGTATCGCCGCCCATAAACAGGGAGATGCCCAGTATGCCTTCATTGCCCACCACTGCAATTTCAGCGGATGCGCCATTTTCCATCACATAGAGTAGAGAAATGATGGCTGAAGTAGGGAAATATACATGTTTTAGCTGGCCCCCAGACTCATACAGCACCTCACCTAATGGCATCTCGACCAACTCGAGCATAGGTAAAAGGCGCGTGTATTCGGTTACAGGGAGTGCATCCAGAAGATGATTTTGCTTAGGGGAGTGTTGATCGTGCATTGGCGTCTCTACAAGGTGTATAAAGAACATCAAACCCCAAAGTAGGGTTAAAGAATCTTCTTATTTTTACTGAATGTAGTATAGAACAACATGTCTGGTATGTGCGGTAACGCACATATGGAGCGATAAAGAATTCAGCTGGGTGCTGTAATTGATAGGTGAGATGGCGAACAGAGAGTGCATTGAATGAGAAATTAATACTGATTTTAGTGTGCCATACTGTACTTGACCTACCCAACCCAATAATAGTGATGTGTAGCAACCGCTGAGATCATTTATCCAGGAGTAAAAGTCATGAGTAAAGAACAGAAAAGTAACAAGCTGGAGAAAAAGAAACCGTTACTGACACCTAAAGAGAAAAAGGCTGCGAAGAAAACTAAGGAAGAATCTAAAGATTTTTTAACGCATGACAAGTCGCGCTAATCATTGATATTGCCCCATGATTAAAACCTGTCTGGACTATGCTTAGCTTCTCCTACAAGAAGTTAAGCATGGACTGACATCATATGTTCATCTGAGTTACTACAATGAAAGCTCGGAATTCATTAATGATCAAAGGAATTAACATGAACAATATTCAACGAAAAGTTCAACACTTACTGCTGATTGCAGTCGCCGCATTTTCTATCACCGCTTTCAGCAATTTTGCCAATGCAGCCACGGCTGAGGACTTGAATAAAGATGCTGAGCAAGCCTTACAGAAGCTCTATAAAACTAACCCATTTGCAGAAGATGTAGCCAAAAAAGCCAAGGCAATTTTGGTGTTCCCTAACATCATCAAGGCGGGCCTTGTGTTTGGGGGTAGTTACGGTGAAGGCGTGCTGACTGAAGCTGGAAAAGTGGATGGCTACTACAACTCAGTCTCTGCTTCATGGGGCTTGCAAGCTGGTGCACAGTCTTATGGTTATGTAGTGTTTCTGATGAACGATAAAGCCGTGAAATACATCCATGAGACTAAGGGCTGGGAAATCGGCGTTGGCCCAACAGTCGTGGTTGTGGATGAAGGTGTAGCCAAGAATCTGTCATCTTCTACTTTGAAAGATGATGCTTATGCCTACATTTTCGACCAGCAAGGCCTGATGGCCAGCTTGAGTATTGAAGGTACGAAGATTTCACACATTAAGCGTTAAGCAACCCTGTAATTCTGCCGCACTGGATTAGCCTCAATCCATGCGGCTTTGACGTATATCAATATGTTGTAAGCTGCATCATATTAAGGTTAGCTTCATCTTAAGCTTGTAATCAATACAAGGGAGGCCTATATGTCAGATACCTTGTCACCTGCGCTACTGCATAAAATGCATGCTTACTGGCGTGCCGCTAACTACCTCTCAGTCGGGCAGATCTATCTGCAAAGCAATCCGCTGCTAAAGTCACCACTCAAACTTGAACACATTAAACCAAGATTATTAGGGCACTGGGGAACAACTCCAGGCTTGAATTTTTTGTATGTTCACTTAAATCGGCTTATTAAAGACAATGACCTGAATATGATTTACGTCATTGGCCCTGGTCATGGCGGGCCTGGCATTGTGGCCAATACTTATCTTGAGGGCTCATATACAGAGTTTTATCCTGCGATTGAGCGCAGTGAACATGGGCTGGCACGCTTATTCCGTCAGTTTTCATGGCCATACGGCATTCCCAGCCATGTTGCACCGGAAACACCAGGCTCTATTCATGAAGGTGGCGAGCTAGGCTATTCACTCGCCCATGCTTTTGGTGCCGCTTTTGATAACCCTGACCTGATCGTCAGTTGTGTGGTCGGTGATGGGGAGGCAGAAACAGGGGCGCTGGCAGCTAGCTGGCATTCCAACAAATTTCTAAACCCTGCGCGGGATGGCGCGGTGTTGCCCATTTTGCATCTGAATGGTTTTAAGATTGCCAACCCTACGATTCTGGCGCGAATTAGCAAGCAAGAATTAACAGAATTGATGCGTGGCTACGGCTACGAGCCCCATTTTGTTGAGGGTGATGACCCAATACTGGTGCATCAGTTACTCGCATCGACCCTAGATACGGTGCTGGCAAAAATACGTAAGATTCAAAACAAAGCTAGAAAAAGCAATCAGGTAGACAACACTAAGCGCCCCAAATGGCCGATGATCGTGTTCCGCACACCCAAGGGCTGGACAGGCCCGAAAACCGTCGATGGCAAGCCTATGGAAGGCACATGGCGTGCACATCAGGTGCCGATTTCTGAGTTTAAAACACCTGAGCATTTGGCTTTGCTCGAGGTATGGCTGAAGAGCTATAAACCAGAAGAATTATTTGACGAGCAAGGCAAGTTTCTTGAGGAGCTTGCCGCGCTGGCGCCTACAGGCCATCGTCGCATGGGGGCTAATCCCCACGCCAATGGCGGCCTATTGATGCAGTCGCTCACAATGCCACACTTTCATGATTACGCCATTACAGTGCTGCAGCCGGGTAGCGTTAAGGCAGAGGCGACAAGAGTGTTGGGCAAGTTTCTGCGTGACATCATGAAGCTCAATCTTGAAAAACAGAATTTCCGTGTGTTTGGGCCAGATGAGACTGCATCGAATCGGCTGGATGCCGTGTTTGAAGTATCAGGCAAAGAGTGGATGGCTAAAGTCGATGAGGTGGATGTCAACTTGAACCAGCAAGGGCGGGTGATGGAGATATTGAGTGAGCATCTCTGTCAGGGCTGGTTGGAGGGCTATTTACTCACAGGCCGTCACGGGTTTTTCTCTTGCTACGAAGCCTTTATCCACATTGTTGACTCCATGCTCAACCAGCATGCCAAGTGGTTAAAAGTTACTAAAGATATCCACTGGCGCAAACCGATTGCATCGCTCAATTACTTGCTCACTTCGCACGTGTGGCGGCAGGATCACAATGGTTTTTCGCATCAGGACCCAGGCTTTATCGATCATGTTGCCAATAAAAAGTCAGATGTCGTGCGCATTTATCTGCCGCCCGATGCCAATTGCTTGCTGTCGGTTGCAGACCATTGTTTGCGCAGCCGCCATTACATCAACGTGATTATCGCGGGCAAACAGCCTGAGTGGCAGTGGCTGGATATTGATGCGGCGGTCAGACATTGCACCATCGGTGCGGGTATCTGGCAGTGGGCAAGCAATGATGAGGGCAACCCAGATGTGGTGATGGCCTGTGCTGGCGATGTGCCTACACTGGAGACCATGGCGGCGGTTACTTTGCTGCACGAATATGTGCCAGACATCCGCATTCGCGTAGTGAATGTGGTCGATTTGATGGTGTTGCAACCACAATCCGAGCATCCACATGGTCAGGAAGATCACGATTTTGATGCGCTATTTACGCTGGATAAGCCCGTGATTTTTGCCTTTCACGGTTACCCCACCATGATCCATAAGCTGACTTATAGGCGGCATAACCACCACAATATCCATGTGCGTGGCTATAAGGAGGAGGGCACAACGACGACGCCATTTGATATGGTGGTGCTGAATGACCTTGACCGTTACAGGCTGGCGCTGGATGCCATCTCACGCATACCAAGACTGGCCGATCGTGTTGAAGCAGAAACGGCGAGATATTGGACAACGATGGAGCGCCACAAACTCTATGTGAGTGAGCACGGTGACGATATGCCTGAGGTGAAAGATTGGCGCTGGAATTTGTGAGTGCCATGCATATATTGACGCTGAATGTTGGCTCATCAACACTGAAATTTGGTTTATACCGTGTGGATGCGCAAACGCTTGATGTCTTGCTGAGTGATATCGTGCACACCACAAACCCGCATGAGGTTATTCAAGAAGTCGCCACGAAAATTACAGCCTCAAATCTACCTATGCCAGATGCGATTGGTCATCGATTTGTGCATGGCGGTTTTAAGCTGCGGCAACACTGCCTGATCAATGACCAAGTTTTGCAGCAACTTGAAGAAGCCACAGCGTTTGCGCCACTACATAATCAAAAAGCGCTGGCGGTTATTCGCGCTACCCTGGCACATTTTCCTGGTTTGCCAGAGGCCGTGTGCTTTGATACTACTTTTCATGCCGATTTGCCAGATGTTGCTCGTACGTTGCCAATTGCCAAAGTTTTACAGGCTGAAGGTATCCAGCGTTATGGCTTTCATGGCTTGTCATGCGAATCTATCCTGCATCAACTTGGTAACACACCTCCACCCAGGTTAATTGTCGCCCATCTCGGCAACGGTGCTAGCATTACCGCTATCAAAGATGGCAAGTCTATTGATACTTCAATGGGCTTAACCCCCGCAGGTGGTGTGATGATGGGGTCGCGCAGCGGGGATATTGACCCTGGCGTGCTGATTTACCTGATGCGTGAGAAGCATTATGGCGTAGCGCAGATTGAAGGCCTGATTGATCATAATTCAGGCTTGTTGGGTATTTCAGGAGTGAGCAGTGATATGCGCGATCTACACAAGATTGCAGACTCCAACGCCGATGCAAAGTTGGCCATCGAGATGTTTTGTTATTCAGTTCGCAAACAAATCGCTGGCATGATTACTGCGCTTGGCGGATTGGATATGCTGATATTTACTGGTGGTATCGGTGAACACGATATTGAAGTGCGCGCTAATATTTGTAGCGGTTTAGCCTGCTTGGGCATCAACTCTGAAAGTGATCATGGGAGTAATGTACAAGTGCTGATGTCTCAAGAAAACGAGCAGATAGCTCGCCATGCTTGGGCGCTGTTAGAAAATCATCCTGCAGATATAGGATTCATCGAACCACGTAATTGAAATTCAAGCGTTCTAATGCGCTCCAGAAAAACCAGTGTCAGTGCAAAGGCGTTTGGCTCTAGTTCAAAATCTTGCTTCAGCCTTGATAACGCACGTATAGAGACTAAATAATGGCTCTTAAAATGCCAGATTGCCTCTTCTTTATTATTCGGCACTAGTACGCCACTCTCGAGCAAGTTTTGCAGCTCTTTGATAGATAGGCCTGAGAGCTCTATCAACTCATCCAGCGAGACTTCGTGGTGTTCATCCAACCACATTGAATCTGTATGTTGGGTATTCATAGTGCTCTCCTATTCAAGGCGCCTATTCAAAATGAGGGCGTGGATCAAATGTAGATATTTGCGACAACTGTTTGAACAATGCTTCTTCCTGCTCGCTGAGCTTGGACGGCAGAACAATCTGCATGATGGCAAATAAATCACCAAACTCTTCATTCTTTTTAGGCATGCCGCGCTTGGCAATGCGCAGCTTTTGACCACTATTGGTACCTGTAGGTATCTTGAGATTGACCGCCCCAGAGAGTGTAGGTACTTTGACTGTTGCGCCCAATCCTGCTTCCCACGGACTCAGTGGCAGATCAATCAGTAAGTCATGATGTTTAGCGCGAAATAAACGGTGGGGGATGAAGTTGACGGTGAGATAAAGATTGCCATCACGTCCGCCACCAGAGCCTTTACCACCTTTTCCCCGCAGCAGCATCTTTTGACCATCGGTCACCCCTTTGGGTATGCGCGTTTTGAAGGTGTGTGGCACACGTTTTACTTGCCCTTGCTGGTCTTGCTCTTGGACGGTGAAATTGAGTTCGGCTGTTGTGCCTGTATAGGCATCCTCAAGCGATATTTCGGTAGAAAGTTCGTAATCCTGGCCTGTTACAGGTGGGCGTTGGCTC
Source organism: Methyloradius sp. (assembly GCA_035460505.1). Classification (GTDB taxonomy): domain Bacteria; phylum Pseudomonadota; class Gammaproteobacteria; order Burkholderiales; family Methylophilaceae; genus Methyloradius. The sequence continues at coordinate 15,036 of DATHWP010000131.1, forward strand.
TGTTGTTTGCCACCTGAAAAGCTGGCAAATAAATCGGAGAGATCAATATCGTCGAATGAGAATCCTTGTGAGTTCCCACCTGAAGCGCCTTGCCCAGAATGCTGGTTGCCCCAATTGGGCGGCGGTCTGAACTCTTGCCCCGCGGGGTGGCGGCCTAGTTCATCATACGCCGCACGTTTTTCAGGGTCTTTCAGCGTGCTGTAGGCCTCAGCGATCTCTTTGAATTTCTCTTCACCTTTTGGGTCTTTCGAGACATCAGGGTGGTATTGGTGGGCAAGTTTACGATAGGCTTTTTTGATCTCATCTAAGCTTGCCGTGGGTTTAACGCCGAGTGCTTCGTAATAGTCTTTAAATTTCATGTGCAAACCCTAACTAGCAATGCGTTAAAAGTGACTTACGCAATCTACACTTCATGGTGTTGTCGATGAAACTTGGTGCCATGACATTTACCACAGGGCGGGATATGGCTGGGTTGGTGAAAATGCAGATTGGTTTGGCAGTGGTCACAGACCAGCGTGCCAAGCCCTATCATCTCGCCTGTATTGTATTGAGCATCGTCAGCAAGGTTTTTGATCTTAATCAACTCTAGTGAGGTTTTGTCGGTGGCTTCTATAAACTTTTGCCATAACTCGATTTTGATCAACTCAAGATCAAAGCCCAGCCATGATTTAAGCTCTTGGTTGGACGCTTTTAAATGTTGGGCAGCATCGCTTAAATCACGCTTCAGCGCATGTTTTAAATGAGTGGTTTCTTCAACGGTGAGCTTGCCAAGGGCAGCCAAGTCATCTTGAACAGAATCAATGGTGTGATGAATGCCAGTCACGGTTTGATGTAACGCTTTATCCAGCAAGCCCTCATAGGCCGTTGCCAGCTGCTTGATTTTCTCTTCTGAAGTCGGAGTTTTGCTCATGGTAGATTCCTTGTTAAAACTTAGGGAGTGAGTTGTTTAGCACGTTGAATAGGTTTTTTTGCATGATGCTTACTTGCCAATAGATAATCCCAAAATCCGCTAGTCACGCCGTAGTACCCTGGCTGATTAACGTGATGGTGCAAAGCATGCCAACGCTTGCGCTGCTTAAGCCACGCGCTATCGCTACGCCAATGGTGAATCGCGTGATGCGTGACTGCATAAGATAGATAGCCTGCCATTACACCAAGCGTTAGCGCACAAGCGCGTAAAACATCCGTTGCTAGCAAAGCAGGCGCAAAAATCAATAGGAGGATGAGTGATGCACTTAATATCGTTGGCGCGCAAATTAAGGCAGTAGGTCGCTGATGATGCTCTGCATGCCAGCGGTTAAATGGCCGCAGCCCATGTAGCACGAATCGGTGCAAGAGGTATTCAATAAGAGTCCAGCCAACTAAGCCCAGCATTACTAAGCCAAACACCTCTAGCGCTTGGCCCGATGGAACATACGCAACCAGATAAGTCAGCAGCCCCAATACGGTGAGGCTATACAATGCAAAATCAGTCATGTAGGCAAGCTTGCTGTGCTCCAGTTTAAAAAGACCCATGCATTCCCTCGGTTTGTTATTTAGTGAATAGCCGATTCAGTATGCGCGTAATAACGCTAATGGTGTGTTCGTTGCCGTACTTACTCGTTTTTTAACACGAGTGAGTGGGCTGCGGTTGATGAAGTATTATTAAATTGATGAATATTTACGACTTGTGTCAACAAAGATAGATATACCTTCGTTAAAGCATTTACCCAGTAGCTTTAAAGCTGGCAACTTACTCTTGGAGACTTACATCATGAAAAAAAGTATCGCTGCTATTACTGCAATGTTAGTTCTGTTGGCTTTCTCATCTGCTTACGCTGATGAATCAAAAGCACCTGTAAAACATGTACATAAACACCATGTTAAAAAAGCTGCTGCACCTGCAGCTAAGTAATGTAGTAAGTAATACAAGCAAGCAGTAGAAGAAATAACCCAATAAGGGTTTAAATAAAAAGCCTCGTGATTGCGAGGCTTTTTGTTTTTTATGATTTGAGTTAGCTGTTTGGTATGACAAACTCCCAAATAGTCATGAATATTTAA
>DATHWP010000132.1:0-3120 GCA_035460505.1 Methyloradius sp.
ATAAATCAATAAGATAACACTTGTGAATTCAAAACAAATTAGCTACTTACGTGGTCTTGCACACAGCTTAAACCCAGTCGTCATGATAGGCAACAATGGCCTTACTGAGAGCGTTCTAAAAGAAATCGACGTTAATCTTAATGCACATGAGCTCATTAAAATCAAAGTGATGGGTGATGACCGTGAATTACGTGCTCAAATGTTGACTGAGATTTGCGCTAAAACCAACGCAATTGCTGTGCACCATATCGGCAAACAGTTAGTTGTTTATCGCAAATCTGCAGATAAACCTAAAATCGTTATTCCTCAGAAGTAAACCGGCAAAATAGCATCGCCATTGCGCTGCTATTGTCTTGCCCTTAATACCACGACAAATCCTAACAAGCACTGCCCTAAGTAGGCAATACTTGCCACGCCATGCCATGTTCTAAAGCGGCTAGCAAAAACGCTTTGCATTACATCACTTGGAAACGCATTGGCCTTTAACTGTGCTAACAGTGGCTGAATGCCAAAGTGACCAGCCAGTGTCAGAACCAGCATAAAAAATACTGCCCAAAAATAACCTTGTTTAAGTGCAGATGTACCGTAACTTAACAAACGCTGAATTAATAGATAAAAACCAGCAAACAAACCAAGATATGACACATAGGTAAAGAATGTACCCGCTAGCTGGCCTGCCAGCTGTCTATCAGCTAATGTGTCAAACAGCACGTAAGCCGTTGCGCCGGTTGTCCACAATGCACCTACCCATAAAGTAATGAGAATGAGTGCAAACTTATCTAATAATTGATTCATTTATAGTCTTTATTTTCAGGAGCTTAGCGCGAATAATAGTTAGATATATTGTACGTCTAGGATTTCATATTCTTTAACGCCGCCGGGCGCCATGACTTCAGCAACTTCCCCTTCAGACTTGCCAATCAAACCACGTGCAATCGGCGAACCTACAGAAATCTTTCCGCCTTTAATATCAGCCTCATCTTCACCAACGATTTGGTAGATTTTTGTATCGCCTGAATCCAAGTCTTCAAAACGTACTGTGGCGCCGAATACTACACGGCCATCAGCATTTAATGTTTGCGGATCAATCACCTGCAAGTTAGATAATTTTGCTTCTAACTCAGCAATACGGCCTTCAATAAAACTTTGGCGTTCTTTTGCAGATTCATACTCGGCATTTTCCGACAGGTCGCCTTGGGCGCGCGCCTCAGCAATCGCTTGAATAATAGCGGGCCTATCAACACTGCGTAAGCGTTGCAGCTCTTCTTTCATGAGTTCTGCACCACGTACGGTTACGGGTATTTGAGTAACTGCCATACAACTTTCCTTATACTAAAAAACAAAACCACACCTGATGAGGCGTGGTTAATGATGATTATATTACATGATTTTCTAGGATTTTATACCATTGCAAACCTGTAAGGGTTATTTTTACTTATTTTCGCAGCTCAATTACACCAATTGCTTATGCAAGTTCTGGATAGATTCTACCTGTAATTCTTGCATATGCGCCATACCGATACAAGCTGCTTTAGCACCGGCAATCGTTGTGTAATAGGTCACTTTGTTTTGTAACGCTGTACGGCGGATTTCATACGAGTCAGCCACTGCGCGTTTGTCTTCAGTCACGTTCACAATAAAACTGATTTCGCCGTTCTTAATCATATCAACGATATGCGGACGACCTTCAGCCACTTTGTTCACAGAAGCTACTTTCAAGCCGTTAGCCGTTAAGGCTGCCGCAGTACCTTTAGTCGCTACCAAGCTAAAGCCTAATTGATCCAAAGCTTGCGCAATTTCAACCACTTTTTGGTAGTCTTCCTTACGCACGCTGATAAATGCCCTGCCGTCTTTTGGCAACTTGGTTGAAGCACCCAATTGCGACTTCAAGAAAGCCTCGGCAAATGTTGAGCCTAAACCCATCACTTCACCGGTCGATTTCATTTCTGGGCCTAAAATAGTATCTACACCTGGGAATTTGATGAACGGGAATACCGCTTCTTTCACTGAGTAGAACGGTGGCACTACTTCACGTGTGACACCTTGCGCTTTCAATGATGTACCAACCATGCAGCGTGCTGCAATTTTAGCCAGCTGCAAACCACAAGCTTTAGACACGAATGGGACAGTACGTGAAGCCCTAGGGTTCACTTCCAGCACATAAACTGTTTCACCTTGAATAGCGAACTGCACGTTCATCAACCCAACTACGCCTAAAGCGCGCGCCATTTGTTTGGTTTGGTCGCGCAACTCATCTTGCAGTGCTGCAGACAAGCTGTATGGTGGCAATGAACAGGCGGAGTCACCTGAGTGTACACCAGCCTGCTCCACGTGCTCCATGATGCCGCCGATGATTACATCGCCAGTGTTGTCACATAGTGCATCAACGTCAACTTCTAGCGCATCGTTCAAGAACCTGTCCAGTAACACTGGCGATTCGTTCGATACTTTTACCGCCTCGCGCATGTAACGCTCAAGCTGCGATTGTTCCTGCACGATTTCCATCGCACGACCACCCAATACATAACTAGGGCGCACTACGAGTGGGTAACCAATTTCCAAAGCTGCACGAAGCGCCTCATCTGGCGTTCTTGCTGTGCGGTTAGGTGGTTGTTTTAGCCCTAATTCTTGCAACATTTTTTGGAAGCGTTCGCGGTCTTCTGCCATGTCAATCGCATCTGGCGTGGTACCAATGATAGGCACACCAGCTTTTTCCAAATCACGCGCCAATTTCAATGGCGTTTGGCCACCGTATTGCACAATCACACCTACCGGTTTTTCAAGCGCTACGATTTCCAACACGTCTTCCAATGTCACCGGCTCAAAATACAAGCGGTCTGATGTGTCGTAATCGGTGGAAACGGTTTCCGGGTTACAGTTCACCATGATGGTTTCATAACCATCTTCACGCATTGCGAACGCTGCGTGTACACAGCAGTAATCGAACTCAATACCTTGACCAATACGATTCGGACCACCGCCCAACACCATGATTTTCTTTTTATTGGTTGGCGCTGCTTCGCACTCTTCCTCATAAGTCGAGTACATATAGGCAGTATTCGTTGAGAACTCTGCCGCACAAGTATCCACGCGCTTGTACACCGGGCGTACTTGCAATGC
>DATHWP010000133.1:0-3228 GCA_035460505.1 Methyloradius sp.
GGTAAAGATCGCGCCTACCATCGCATCTTTCCATGACAGTAAAACATCAGGCAGCGTTTTGTAGATAATCGCAAAGATGCTGGCAATCACGCAAAACGAGACGAATGACGTAGCCACTGAAAATATATCCGAATAGTGCCCCAGAAATTCACTCGAATAAGCCCCGACCGCATTAATAGCGGCATTAATCATGAGCGAAACCAGTAGCAACGCGCTTAATATCATGACCATGCTGAAAGAGACTAATCTGGTAATCAGTAGCTGTTTAAAAGGTGCAATTTGCGCAATCTTTTTGACTTCCCATATCTCATCTAGGCTGGCTTTTAACTCAGAAAATACACTGGTAGCCCCAATGAAAATGAAGATACTGGCCAGTATCGTAGCCAGTAAACTTGATGCGTTATTACTTGAGGCAATCAATAGACTTTCTACCAGACTTCCTCCGGTTTTGCCGACCAATCTTGACACCTCTGCAATCACTTGCGCTTGAGCAGTTTCTTCATTGAATACATACCCCAATAAGGCGATCATGAGTATCAAGATGGGCGCCATTGAAAATAATGCATAAAAAGCGAGAGCGGCGCCTTTGCTGCTAGCTCTATGCTCAATCCATGATTCAACACACTGCATCAAAAATAATTGTGCGTTTTTGATGTGTGAATTTAATGGACTGAATAGCTTAAAAAAATGACGGATAGGCAAAGGCTTGCTCCATATGTGATTTGTGGATAAAGCAATCTATTGGTAGCGCTTGAGTGTATGCCGATGCAATCAAGCGCTATTTAATCACAATCAACGATTCAAATCTAAGTATGTCAGGAGTCCCACTTAGAATCCTTGCAGCACAATCTTGCCTATCGTCTTTCCTGATTCAAGCGCAGCATGGGCTTTGCGTAGGTTGGCAGCGTTAATAGGGGATAGTGTTTCGGCCAAAGTGGTGCGTAATATGCCGCTATCAATCAGGCGTGAGACTTCTTCTAGAATATAGTGTTGCGCGATCATATCTTCGGTTTTATACATGGCGCGTGTGAACATTAGTTCCCACACAAAAGCGGCACTTTTATTTTTCAGTGGGGCAATGTCCAGCGGCTTTTCATTTTCAACAATGCTGCATATCGTTCCTTGAGGTGCTATCAGTTCTACGGCGGCAGGCAAGTGCTCATCGGTGTTGTTGAGTATTAGCACGTAATCCACATATTCAATTCCCAATTTTCTAACTTCGGGCACTAGGTTTTCACGGTGATCCACAATTTCATGCGCGCCAAGCTGGCGGCACCAGTCAGCAGATTCTGGTCGGGATGCTGTCGCAATCACATGTAGTCCAGAAACTTTTGCCGCAAGTTGGATTGCAATCGAACCTACACCCCCAGCGCCGCCGATAATCAGGATGTTTTTACGCTTGGTCACATGAGGTGGCGCAGTAATGTGTAAACGGTCAAACAGTGATTCCCAGGCAGTAATTGCTGTTAGTGGTAGGGCGGCCGCTTCCGCAGGGCTGAGCGATTTTGGGCGATGGCCGACGATACGTTCATCCACTATCTGGAATTCGCTATTGCAACCTTGTCTTGTAATTTCACCAGCGTAATAGACTGTGTCACCTACCTTAAACAGGCTGACTTCTTTGCCCACCGCTACCACTGTGCCTGTAGCATCCCACCCCAGAATACGTGGGGTTTCTTCCACCTTTTCCTTGGGTGAACGCACCTTGTAATCTACTGGGTTCACAGCGATGGCTTCCACTTTTACCAGTAGATCGCGTGGCCCAGGTTCTGGTGTCGCAATCTCTAGGTCGAGGAATGATTCTGGGTCGGTAATAGGTAGGTACTTGTAAAGTGCTACAGCTTTCATGGTAATTCCTTTTGTGAAACGCATCTCTGTTGTGAAATGCAGATGTACGTTATTTTAGAGGCTTATGCAGATATAACAAGTACGCACATATTTTGTATATAGTATCGAAATTGATACTAATGTAATGGAAAGGGATTTTATGGCTAAGCACGAAACATTTGATTGCACACCAGGTTGTCCAGTAGAGGCAACGCTGGAACTGATTGGTGGAAAATGGAAGGGGCTGCTGCTCTATCATTTGTTACAAGGCACACAACGCTTCAATGCGCTTAAACGCAGTTTGCCCAATATTACCCAACGTATGCTAACCAACCAGTTGCGCGAGTTGGAGGGGAGTGGCCTAGTATTCAGGCAAGTCTATGCCGAAGTGCCGCCGCGCGTTGAATATAGCTTGACCGAACAAGGTCGGACTCTGGCGCCAGTGATACACGAACTTAAGGTTTGGGGTCACGCATATCTGGCGAAAACAGCACAGGCTAAAACGGCCTGAGTAAGCCTGCCGGCGTGTTAAAATTCATCTCATATTTCATCTTCAGCTAGTTAAGCTCATTCATCTTCTGTGAACGAAACCACTCGTAATTCTGCGCCCAACCCGCAACAACTGCTGTCTCAACTTGAAAAACTACTGCCAGCTTGCATGCTTGCAGACCGTTTTCCATTGCGACGCAAATTACAGCAAACGTGCGCCAGTCTGAAGCAGGGCAAGCCTGTTGATCGTTTAATCACCGAGATTTCTAACAAGCTACGCGAGTCAGTTGCCAGACTGGAAGCGCGTAAACTGGCATTGCCCAAGCCTGAATATCCAATCGAACTGCCCGTTAGTGGCAGGAAAGATGATATTGCTACCGCCATTGCAAAGCATCAGGTAGTGATTATCTGCGGCGAAACCGGCTCAGGTAAAACCACACAACTCCCTAAAATCTGTCTAGAGTTGGGTCGTGGTGTGAGTGGTTTGATCGGCCATACGCAGCCTCGTCGCATCGCTGCAAGGTCAGTGGCATCGCGTATCGCACAGGAACTGAAATCACCGCTCGGCGAAGTGGTCGGTTACAAGGTGCGTTTTAACGACAAGCTATCGGCTTCTAGCTATATCAAGCTGATGACGGACGGTATTTTGTTGGCTGAAACGCAAGGCGATCGATTCCTCAATGCCTATGACACCATCATCATTGATGAAGCCCATGAACGGAGTCTGAATATCGATTTTCTGCTGGGGTACCTCAAGCAATTATTACCCAAACGCCCAGATTTAAAAGTCATTGTCACTAGTGCCACGATTGATGCTGACCGCTTCTCACGCCATTTTGATGGCGCACCTGTGATTGAGGTCTCAGGCCGTACCTATCCCGTAGAAATTCGCTATCGTCCGCTGGGCAAGGC
>DATHWP010000134.1:0-50239 GCA_035460505.1 Methyloradius sp.
TGGTCTAAAGTCATTTTTCAATTGACCAAAGCGCCCTAAGCCTTTATTATCACGCCTTCACCGATTCCTCGATAGCTCAGTCGGTAGAGCAACGGACTGTTAATCCGTGTGTCCCTGGTTCGAGCCCAGGTCGAGGAGCCAAATACAACAAGGCCGCCAGCGATTTTGGCGGCCTTTGTTTTTTCCGCAATTCCGCAATATTTCCGCAATTCTTGGAAAATCCTGCAAAAAATGCCCGTTATTTAGTCGGTTTTACCTTCTCGCCGGCACGTGCTCGAACGTAGTGTTCGGTCATAGTAATGGATGCGTGGCCAAGCTGTTTTTGCGCTTGGCGCATATCACCACTATCAGCTTTATCGGTGCCGGCTTTAGCCCGTAGATCACGTATCTGGTAACTCTTGATATCGTCGGCCAACTTAGGATTTTTATCAGCTGCTTTTAACCTGGCATTAGCAAACCGAGATCTGATGGCCAAGTAGGAGAGCTTTTGACCTTTCTCATTACATAACAATGCCAGGCTGCGCACTTTAAATGCCTTTTTCCGCTCGCTTATTCTGTCGAGTAAGGTCTTCAGTTGGCCTTCTATAATCATGCGAATCTTGACCCTGCCTCGCCCTTTATTTTGAACAATGGTTATGTGGCCATCTTTCAGATCTGTTTCATTCATCTTGATCACATCTGCAGGACGCTGGCCAGTCAAATAAGCTAGATCTAAAGCTTCCCTGAGTGGAATATCGCCTTCATCCCATACCGCCTTATAAACGATATCCTCGATATAGATATCGCGGCCGTGCTCGGTAAAGCCATCAACGCCCTGGCAGGGGTTCGTTGCGTCAGTAAAACCATGGTTCCTGGAGAAATTCCAGATAGTAGATATTAAAGCTCGTTCCCTGTTTGCCCTGACTGGTGCTTTCTTACCGCGCCAAGCCATATATTTTTGAATCATGTGTGGCTTGATCGCTTCCATCGGTGCCGGTGGATCGTTGAAAAACATGAATATGAACTTAAGCTGGCCGATGTAATCTTTTTGCGTCCTGGCTGATAATGTTTTGAAGTGATCGGATAGCAGAAATTTGTCAGCACAGTATTTGAGGGTGATCAACTGCTCATGTCGTGGTTTGGCATCCATTTCCAATTCTGACCATTTTTTTACGGCCAGAACGTAGTCTGTCCCTAGCGCAATTTCTTTGCGAGGCTTACCACCTGCGTCATAAAAATAATAAACCAAGTGCCCACGAACCCGCCTTCGCATTCTTGCGGGCAAGTTTGTATTGATTGTTGGTCGGCGTCCCATAGTCGGCATAATCTACGCTTCTTTTTAGTGTTTGAGAATATTAGGCGACCAGGCCTCGACGATAGGGGCGTGATTTTGACGGCCACCCTCGACCGCTGCGACCGTCACAATGACTCTTCCTGCAGCATTGATACGGAATTGCACAAGCATGGATCGCAGCTGCTCTGCCTGCAGTTCGTCACGTGTTTTACCGTTACGGCCGCGCCGTATTCCTGTTAATTCTGCAACTTCTTCAGGTGTCAGAAAGATCGCCATTTACGCGGGCTTGATGCCTATGCCGATTAAGCGCAGTATCTGCGAATTACTTGGGGGATCAAGATGAATTTTTGTTGGTTTTATGAGCAAGGCTGCACAATCGATTACGCGGCATGGTGGCAGGCATTTGGTAGCATTGCCGCTATCATTTACGCAGGAAGACTGGCACAAAGTTCCGAACGTCAAAAGGAAGCGGACAATTACAAGGTCACACAAATATTGCTTCTTGATTTCAAGGAAACCCTTCAGTCGATAATTCAAACCTGTGCAATACAAAATGAAGGTCATTATTTGACGGGCAAACCTAAATTCAAGGTTATGCTTGATCAGACCCAGCAAATTGACTTTCGCTACCTTCCGTATTCTGCAGCAGTGAATATGACAGTCATTCTGAGATACATAAATGAGATTTACGACTTCTATCAAATAATTCCTTATCAATACAATTGGCAACATTTGCACGGAAAATTTGAAACCTATTTCAATGACTCTGAAAGGCCAATTGCAGAAATTATGACGGCACTGCGACCATACAAATGGTGGAATCTGAACCGTGAAAAGACATAAAAGAGTTATGTTTTGTAGGATAGCGCCTGATTGATTATTGGAAAATCTTGGCGCAGGATGCTGCCAGGAGAAAACATCATGATTGATAATTTGACTGTCGACGGCGCCAATGCCAATTTTGAAATTACAAAGCATGGCCGCATCTATAAATTTCAAGTCCCTTACGAGCTGCTTGAAGAAATTGCCCACTATGATGTTGCTGAGGCAAGCGAGGATCTGGATTACGCTGCCGTGTTTGATGACTACATAGAAAGATTTCACGCTGTGGCGCTTGACCTCATCGAGCACGATCCGGATTACGGCTTTATCATCATAATTACTTCTGAGAATTTTCACGTATAAAAGGCTGTTCATGCAGCCTCCAGCTCGTCAAACTCTTCATCTTCTGAGTATTGCTCTACTGCAGGCTCAGGCTTGGACTTCCATGTTGTTGGTCGGCCATTTGGATACCGCCACTCAAGATAGCAGGCCTTGCACCAGTCTACTAAGCTGTCACGTTCGCGTTTTGATGAATAGAAGAACTCACTATCTGCAGGCCAATAATCTTTACACCGACTGCAGCGTTTATACATCTCGCCATCTTCAAAACGATAGATTCCCTTGGCCAGGCGTCTAGCCAATAACTCCGGCCGTGGATTTGCAAATACAAGGTTAGGGCTATCAATAGTCACTCTACCAGCGTTGCTCATAATGATTACTTCATTGTGTGAGTAGTGATCGTTTGGCCATTGCTACGAGTTTTTGTAACCGAGCCGGTGCTGGTTTGATGGGAGACGGTCATAACTGTTTTGGCCTGTTTTTTTAAGGCTTTTTCCTTAGCCTTGGCGAAGCCAGGCGGCAATGGTTTTGAAGATAAAGCCGGCGCAGCCGACATAATTTGATCGCCTGACTCTTCGTTAGAAAGTTCGCCCAGGGATTCAGCGACCGCAACGTCAATTTTTGTTTCGGTGGTGTTAGTTGGTTGCGCAGCAGGGAGTGGGGTTAGGGCGGGTTTGGCGTCGGCACTGTCGGGGTCCACTCCAACCAATTGAGCTATTGCCCTAAGTCTGGCGTATTCTTCCTCATCAGCATCTTCTTCTTGCCAGTTATATTCAGGACCTATGCCATCAGTTGTGAGGGCTACAGTAAGCAAATTGATATTTTCATCAATGGATCTCGCTTTACTTAGATAATCGGTTATGTCGATATCCTTGTCGATTTCCATCAACTTTTTTAATTCGGCGTTGGCGTTATAGCTCGAATTGCCGTAAACAATCTGAATCGCCTCTGAAAGCACCAGGTTAAGAATGGCGTCACGATCAAGAGCCTGGTTGTTGTGTAAAGTATTGCAAATGGCCGTGGCTACCTTAAGGCGTCGCTTTCCCTCCGCTTCCTGCAGAACAATGCGTTCTGTTGGTGGGGTGGGTTTTCTTTTTTGTGGCACAAATGAGCCGTTATCACGTCTTTGCTGGATCCAAGCCCATGTCTTTGCCTTATGCATGACAATAACCACTTTACAGTCTTTGGTAATGATGTAGACCGAATCTACGTATTCAGCTTCATCAAGGATGTCTTTGACTGTGTACTGCTCATAATCATTGCTTATGTAATACGTAGCATCTTGAGTGACATATCCATCTTTCGCCCAGCCGTTGTAACACAAACCTTGTTCACCATACGGCGCCCACTCTTTGTATAAAGCCGTATCTGATGGATCCAGCACAACCGTTTTTTTGCCATCGATGGTAGTCATATCAAAAGCAAGCGCGTAGGCTTTCTCAAGCTCTATTTGTAGCTTCTTACGTTCATTCGACTTGTTGACGACAATCTCAGCTTGAGCCTTAATTTCACGATATGAAGGATCAGTATTGGCTGTGATAAACGTCCGGACAGAGGCATGATCTTCCGGCTCCAACCTAGCAAGTAGCAAAGCGCTTGATCTGGTCAATTTGCCGTCATAAAACAGCTTTACGCTTTCATCCTCTAACTCAAGTAGCTTGAGTGAGTCATAAACGTAGGTGCGGCTTTTGCCAATTTCATCAGCCAGATTGTCAACTGAGTATTCCACCAAATCCTGGCTATTATCAAGCAAGGCCTTAAAGCCGGCGGCCTCTTCAAGCGGGTGTAGATCGGCACGCTGCAGATTTTCAATAACCTGTATCTTGATCACTTCCGAATCACTCAGCTCACGTACCGAAGCGGGAATTTCCTTAAGGCCGGCTACCTTAGCCGCGCGCCAACGAGTTTCACCTGCGACAATCTCAAAATTGTTTGGCCTGCCTTTAAATTTGCGCACAACAATTGCCTGGAGAACGCCGACCGTTTTCATGGTCTCGGCAATGCCATTGACATGGTCTTCATTGAAGCGCTTGCGAGGATTTGTTGGTGAAGGCCATACAAGATGTACAGGCAGGTTTACAGGAAGGGTGCTTGATTGGGTATCCATAATAAGTCCTTAAATTTGTATGCAGACGTCTGCAATCGGGCAGGCGAAATTAGTGATTGGTGGGGCTTTGGGGATTGGGTCGTCTGTAACCAGCATGAGCTCAATAAACAAGACAAAGACGACGATGATTGCTATACACAAGGCTTTGATAAAATCCTGCACAAGCGGGTATTTGTACGCTGTTTTAACTAAGCGAATCAGGCGGTCAAGTTTCATTTGACCTCCAGTAACTCTTGCGCCCACTGATCAGTAAGCTCCGCCATTTCAGAGTTTAAATACCTCTCTAAGTCAGGCTTTGTGGGTTCAATTAGCAGGTTGTCTGGATCCAGTTTTCTGACTGCAGCTAATAAACTTCTTGCGACTATGGCGGCCTCACTGGTGGTTAGGCTGATACTGTCCATTTCGCTAGTAAAAAACTGCAGGATCTGAACTGACGGTTCATGGTTAGGAGTGGCAGGGTGTGCCTTAATCTGGATTTCGCGGCCATGATCACGCATCCCTGCCAATATAAGCATCAGGATGCTCATGCTGTCACCGCTTCGGGTTGAGGCTTGACCACAACAGCCATCTTGAACCAACCAGGGATCATGAAGGGGGATATGACCGTCTCAACTCCATTGCTCAGTAGATGGTAGCCAGCTGCAGCTGCAGTTTCTGCTGCATCAAGCAGCTCCGCTTCATTTGGGATAATTACTTGTAGAGAGTTACTCACTTTTATCTCCGAATCGATCCAGCGTGTTGGCTGCTGGTTTGGCCTGAGAGGTATTTTTCACCTCATTTTCAGCGATACGGAGTAGGAGCTTTTCAAACAGTGGATTGGCTCTGGCCTGCATTAAAGTCAGGCCAAATTCCAGTAAACGGGCTTTTCTGTAAGCAATGCTTATTGCAATTACATCTGGTTCCATTTGCTCATCCTCCATAAGGCTGATGAGCGCACAATACAACTACAATTATATTTATGTCAACAACTGTGATTATATTTAATTTGAAATTTACATGTTTTTACTCAAAAAATAGGCGAAAAAAAACCGCAAAGATGCGGTTTTGTTGCTTTTAGCACTACTAAAAACGATTTAATTCTACTGCTGAGGTCTCTTTTTATTTAGATCTACTACGTTTTGGATCACGCCGATGATCTCTGCAGTAGCGATAGTTTTCAAATATTCCTTTACTTCATCCAGGGCGAGGAGCGCAGCCTTAAGCTCTTCGTTTTTGACATAGAAGCGATTGTCTTCCATAGTCCCTTTGCCTTGGGCTAGCCACAGGGGACTAACACCGCACGCAATTGCGAATTGCGCAGTGAATTCTGAGCCAGTAGCGTCCCCGCGTTCTAAGCTCGATACATTTGCTTGGCTGGTTCCGGCAATCTCAGCAAGTTTTGCTTGGCTAAGAGTAACTTTTTTATTGTTGTTATATTCCCGTGCAGCAGCTAGTCGTTGGCCATATTTCATACTCATCGCACCTTATACAATCTAAGTTATAAGCTGTAAAACAACTGTACTTGTTGACACGGATATAATTGCAGTTGTATTCTGCTCATCCATGAACAGACCCTTTCTTAAAAAAGCAATTGATCTCATCGGTGGTCAAGTAGCTACTGCTGATGCCGTTGAAGTGAAGCAGGCTCATGTCTGGGCTTGGCTGAATAAAACTATCGACGGAATTCCTGAAAAAAAGGTGATACCAGTTGCGAAAGCGACAGGTTGGAAGGTCACTCCACACCAACTTAGACCTGACATATATCCCCATCCTGATGACGGCCTGCCTGATCACCTTCGCATCCCAGCCCTTGAGGAAAGCTAAATGAAAACCCTTAAACGCTGGCTGGCTGTTTACCGCTACCTGAAATATATCGATAACAAACCGAAAGGGCATACCTGCGAACCGTTTCAGCACTCTGCAGCTGCTCGTATGCGATTGCCAGCCATCTACAGGGACGCGAAATTCCGAAACATAACTCCAACTGACGGGCAGTTTATCGGCATGGCGTTTTGTGTAGGTGATGGTTCGGTAGTTAGGGTTGCTGTACCAGTCAAAGACGCTATGGAATATGCGGGCGATATCTACGCACAAATCGCCCATGCCGCAAGAAAAGCCAATAAGGCTGGAATACCCAACAATGGGTAACGCTAAAGAATATTTGCTTGCTCTTCCTAAATGGGATGGTAGAGAACGCCTTAATGTTTGGTTTGTTTCTGCAACTGAACCTCCACGCTTACAGCAGCCAGCGCGTGTGTGGCTAACTTCGTTGCCATGCTCGGCGAATCCGGCATTCTTCCAACAATTGCAATCTGCTCCTTCAAGTCTTCCTGAAGTTTTACAGGATCCAATTGTCGTGCAACCGCCGAAGCCAGAATACCGATTGCAACGCTGGTCGATTCGAGCATTTCTGCATGGATTTGTTTCAAGAGTTCGTCGTTCATGAGGGCGTCCTTTAATGGCTAGTACTGCAATTAAGATTGAGTTTGATGCCAGTGAGTCACTGGCAATGCTGGATTCACTTTTTCCCCATCTTGCTGATCGTAGCAGCGAGAGTCGCCAAGCTTTTATTGGCAGATTTAATGCCCTCGTCGAGCCCTTTTGTGTCGTAGTGGATGGTGGCGCCGCAGTGCGGGCAGGAACTATCAGGCTCACGCTTGAGCTCTCCGATGGTCTTCTGGATCTTATGGCTGCATTTAGGGCAGGGGATTTCGACAGTGTGTGAATCCAGATTGAGTTCCATGGGGTGCCTTTCATGAATAGGTTTGGGCGTGAGAATCCAAATACTAGCATGTTTGGCTACCCCGCCAATTTCGTAGTAATAGCGTCTGCAATTCGTGCAGACGTCTGCACTTTTTCCGAGTCAGCGCGGCGCTGTAACGCTGAATATGCCGGTGAACCGGTGGCTTTATCTCCTCCCTTGATCCCACCCATTGCTTCACGGCTTTGGGTGGTTTTTTTTAGCCTAAAAGTCGCACGGCTAAAACTGGTTTGGACTGCAGCAACAAACTCCAGATCAGGGTCTAGGGTTTGGCCACACCCTGCGCAGTTAGGTTGGTAACTAAACGGTATTTTATTAAGGGCTGGATTAACAAGCTCCGATCGTAGTTGTAAGCAATGAGGGCAGCGCAGCTCGAAATGAGTGCCTGGCTTAGATAGTGAAACTGCAGTAACCAAAATATAAACCTCTTAAATGAGTCGGGGATAACGCATCATGTGTTTGATTAATAACAAGAAACACGTTCTTTTATGATAGAAAAGAACGTATTAAATCTCGCTGATCTGGCGTACCAGATTGCCCATAACTTCCCAGGTGGCGTGCAGGCATTAGCTCAGCGCATGGGTATGTCGTACACCGTTCTAAAAAACAAACTGAATCCCAATTGCTCAACCCACCACCTCAATATCGAGGAGCTGGAGGCCATAGTTATGCTTGCTGATACTGATGAACTGGCACATTGGGCAACCCGTGAACGTAACGGTGTGTTTGTGCCAATCATGACGCAGGATGAAGTCAACGATATGGAGCTGCTGGACTGCAGCGCGATATCGGATGAGCGTTACGGGTTATTCAAGGGCAAGTTGCGCAGGATCCTGGCTGACGGAATTGTGACTCTTGAAGAGTTGAAAGAGCTGAAGCTGGAAAACTTCTCCCTGCAGCAGGCCATTATGACGCTGATTGGGCGGGTTGAAAGCCTTGTCAGAAAGCCTGGCAAATGATTGATCAGTTAGAAGGCAATCACAACCGTCGCATATCAAAAGCTGAAGATCCACACGAACCGCAATTACTTCGCAACCTATGGGTGGCAGTGATACAGCAGGCCATATTCGACATTAAGGGTTTCAAGCGGCTACCAGGAGGCCGTTTACCCAAATTCAGGAAGTCCAACACTATAGGCACTGTATCAACTGCCTATACCTGGCTATTCAATGGCAAGCCTGGACCCACAAGTTTTGAGTCGCTTTGCCTGCTACTTGATATGGATGCAGGTCGCATACGTACCGAGGTGATCAAGAACCTAGATGAAGGTGTGTTTGAGGAGATCAGTCAGTATGGCTAGATTCGCTCCTTATGGCCGCGCCATTTATAACCTGCGAAAGGCAGATGGCAGGCTTGGTTTACTGGTCGTTGCTACCAGCTGGCCAGTTGGTAAGCATTTTGAGGGTAATGAGCGCGTAGCCCGCACCGTGATACTGGATGACTTTGTAATGACCCAAAGCAATCTCATGTTCATGGTCGGCCTAGATGTGTTGGTCTGCCCTGATCCTGAGACTACTGATGATCGCTTGAATGAAGTGATCACCGCCTGCTTTCGGCTCGGTAAAGCAAGCCAGGTGTGGTGCGAAACCAACGAAAACTCAATTCAGCGCATGATCTTGCTTTCGGAGTTGCCAGTTGCGGCAACCAGTCCCATACCCCTTGCCGAGCTAGCGCGATCCATCAAGCAGCAACAGATCGCCATGATGTTAACCAGGGAGGGTATCTACGCAGACCCCGCAACCCATGATGACTCGGTAAGAGCCTTGTTTGATATGGCCGAAGAATTGGTGGCTGCTGATGGTGAGTAAGAAAGACGCTGCCAAGGCCGCATTTGATAAAGATGATATCGACTCAGCCCTGATCAAGAGCGAAAAGGGCAAGCCGCTATCAGTACCGGCCAACATCGAATACATCCTGCAGAATGATCCTGAATGGCAGGGTGTGCTTAAGCTTAATCAAATGTCCGGTGAAGTGGATAAAGTCAAACAACCTCCTATTACTGGCGGGGTTGGTCCCTGGCGTGATAGCGATGATACGCGCCTCTCTGTGTGGTGCTCGCGCAAATACGGGCTGCATGGCTCTACCAAGAATATGTTTGAAGTCGTCAATGCGGTAGCCGATGACCATAGTTATTCGCCAGTACGAGATTACCTGAACAGCTTAAAGTGGGACGGAAAACGGCGACTTAAAGACTTGTGCAAACTGTACTTTGGTGCAAATGAAGCGCCCGATAAGTACCTAGAACTGGCTATGGTCTACTGGATGCGCTCTGCAGTACAGCGAGCTTTTCAACCTGGTTGTAAAGCAGATTGTGTGTTGATCCTGGAAGGTGATCAGGGCAAGAAGAAATCAAGCGCGTTAAAAGTGTTGTGTGGCGCAGCCTGGTTTATGGATACGCCAATAAAAATTGGCTCTACAGATGCATACCAGGCAATGCAGGGTATCTGGATCGTCGAGCTGGCCGAGCTGGATAGTTTGAATAGATCCGAGTCTTCGTCTTCAAAAGCGTTCTTTTCTTCTACGGCTGATAGATATCGAGCTGCATATGGCAGGCGGGTGATCACCATCCCACGCCAGTGCGTGTTTGCTGGCTCGGTGAATCACCGGCATTACCTGCGAGACGAAACAGACAACCGCCGATATTTCCCCATGTGGTGCACGTTCTTTGATTTGGCAGCGCTAGCAGCTGACCGTGATCAGTTATGGGCGGAAGCCGTTGCTGATATCAAGGCTGGCGAACGGTGGTGGCCAGAAGATGAAGACGAAAAGGCGCTGTTCAAATCCGAGCAGGAAAAACGCTATGTAGGCGATGCCTATGAAGACAAGATTGAGCGCTGGCTACGCGATACGCCTATGCCAAGCAATTCCGTTTCAATGGAAGCGATATTGGGTAAGGCACTTGGGCTAGACGTCAAAAGCTGGACTAAAGCAGAACAAATGCGAGTCGGCACGATTATGTTGCGGCTCAAGTGGATCAAGCGCAGGCCAGATGACGGCAGCGGCAAACGGCCATATCGGTATTTTCCACCAAGCGACTGGAACGATATCCCTGTTAACGGCGAGTCATCAGATGGTGGGGTTGAATTTTGATTACCGTCCTACCTAAGCCTAAGTCGGACGGAAGTAGGACGGCTGTATCCCGCGAATTTACAGGCTCCGTCCTACCGTCCTACCCGTCCTACTGCAATCCTCCCTACGCGCGCACGCGCCCACACACTAATTTTGTTCATAGTAGGACTAGTAGGACGGTAGGACGGAAGCAGTGTGGGCGCGGTTTTCAGCCGTCCTACTTCCGTCCAACTAGCAGAAAGGTAGGACGCAATGAGTAAGCGTGAGCAAAACCGCAACGATTTCCCTGCGGCGGCATTGATTGTTGATCAGATGCAGGCTTTGTTCGGCAAGGTGCGGGTTGACTATGTATGTGAAGGCGGCAAAGAAGCTGGCACCCAGCTTGATGAATCGCAATACACCGTAATTACTGGCAAGGATTTGATTGTGCCGCCGAAACTGAAAAGGCAGCGCCATGAAGAGTAACGCGCTGCCTATCCATTTGTACCGCGACCCTTCCGAGGTTGTGGAAGTGAATCAGCTGTTCGAGCTGGGCTGCAATGCCTGTGATCAGTCCCACCGGATACTTACCAAAACCTATTGCACTGATTCCAGGAATGAGAACCAAAAGGGCGTACCAAAGATTGGCCACCGTTGTAAATATTTTAAGTTAAAGGGGTAATGATGTTAGACACATATGTGATTTCTCAGTTGGGCTTATGGGCATTGTGGCGGGTTAGGCGCTCTGATGGTGGGCTTGGCTTTCCTCGTAAGTCCAATTTTGCCAAGGATGAGGGTAGCGGTTTCTGGACTCCCGAAATGGAATCGGCTGCATACAGTATGGAGAAGTGCGTATTGGCTTTGAGGTCGGATTTACGTGAGGCGGTAATACAGGAATTCACCAAGATTGGCACTCAGAGACAGAAAGCCAGTGATTGTCACTGCTGCTTAAGCACTTACAAATCCCGACTGGCAACTGCATATCGTGAACTGCTTGGTTATCTCAACGATGTTGCAGCTGAGGTGCCATTACCTCGGCGTGAAATGGAAGCGCAAAATGTTGAAATGACTGCTTGACGGCATTTGGCTATTAGTTGTATATTTCAGCTAGAATTTTTATTAGTGCGTCCAGTTAACCCGTAGAGCCAAAAGGCCTGCGGGTTTTTTGTTGGGAGTCGTATATGTTGGCAGCTAATGTAAGCAGCAACATAGCCGCCACGATCAAGAGTCTACAGATCAATACTCCCAAGGTCGTGAGTAAAGCTTCTGCCAGCGCATTGAACAAATCAATTGCACAAGGCAAAACCAAGATGGCCACTGAGATTCGTAATGAGTACAACCTCTCAGCATCAAAAATTAAAGACCGGCTGGTTGTTACCAAGGCACGGTCTACCAGTTCAACACTGACATTCATTGCCCGCCTGACTGGTGGCAATAGCAACCGCACTCGCTCCATCAATCTGATTAACTTCCAAGCCCGCGACCTGAGAGGCCGCAAGGGTGGTGGTGTAAGTGTGAAGATCAGGCGAGTGGGTGGCAGAAAGATTATCGCTGATGCGTTTATCGGCAATAAGGGTCGCACGGTATTTACCAGAATAGCTGGTGTGAAGAATGCAAAAGGGCGTGACAAGATCAAGCCCGTGCAAACCATCGATGTGGCGCAGATGTTTAACCAGCGCCGTATCAATGCGACCGTTACAAAGTTTATTGTTGATAACTTCGACCGTATCTTCGACGCCGAGCTGAAGTATTACAGCTCACGTGCCTAGAAATGCGCGGGTCCTTCCTGGGGTTTGCCTCCAGAGGGTGCGAAACGAGCGTGAAAAAACGCTAGTTTTTGAACTGTTGCTGGGGTTGTCATTGGGGTTGTCGGTAGGGTGTCAGTGAGTCATTAAAGGTGGTCAATTTTGGCTAATGATCTAATCAGTCTTCGGGCATATTCAAGGTTGCGCGGCTGCAGCCTTGCTGCTGTACAGAAAGCGATTAAATCCTCACGTATATCACTGATAGACGGCAAGATAGATCCCGAAGTGGCAGACATACAGTGGGCGCGCAATACTCAGCCCGACCAGCAAGAGCGTGGCTCACTTGAACAGTTTGAAAAGTCGCAAGAGTTGCTTGGGCGCTTGAATGAAAAGCCAGCTGATCAGAACTCTAATGAAGTTCAACCAGGTGCAGGCAGCCTGGTCTTAAAAAACAACCTCGGCGCCGAGAAAGCTGAGACTGAAAACATACGGCGCCAGCTGCTTGAAATGCAACTCGCGCAAAAGCGCGGTGAGCTGGTCGAAGTCGAAAGCGTGAAGCGTGCAATGGAGGGCAAACTCAAGGCTGCGCGTGAAGCCTTTGCTAGTATGGCTGACAGATTGGCACCTCAATTGGCTGCCGAAACAGACGTCACAAAAGTTGACACCATTCTGCGAACTGCAATAAGACAGGCGATGAACAATATCGCGCAACAGGCACCTGAAACAATCAATTAATGGGCGCATTTGATAGCGCTGCAGTCGACGCTTTCCGACTGATAGACCTGCTTTGGGCAGATAACTTCGCACCTCGCATACCGCTATCTGTGGATGAGTGGGCTGACAAGAACCGTGTGCTGCCTGCCGGTAGTGCAGAACCTGGACCATGGCGTACCTCTCGGCTTGAAGCCGCCCGCCAGATTTACCAGGATCTGTCCGATGATAATGACTATGAAGATGTCGTACTCATCTGTGCGACGCAACTGCTTAAATCTGAAGCTGGGCTTAACTGGCTGGGTTGGATTATTGAAGAGTCACCTGGTCCAGTGATGTTGGTTCAAGCCACCGTAAATACCGGCAAGCGTTATAGCCGTATGCGTGTGGCGCCAATGATTCAGGCCAGCCCGTCTTTAAGACGCAAAGTACATCCTGCTAAATCACGGGATGCAGCGAATAGTACGAGCATGAAAGAGTTTCCAGGCGGCATCGTCATCATAACCGGTGCGAATTCAGCTGCTGAATTGGCTTCTATGCCAATGAAATACATTCATTTTGATGAGCGCGATGATTATCCTGATGACGTCGAGGGTCAGGGCGATCCGGTATCGATAGGCAAAGCCCGACAAGATACGTTCCGTCGACGGAAAAGATTAACGAGCAGTTCGCCTAAGAGACCAAAAGGGCATAGCCCCATAGAGGCCGATTACGAGCGCGGCACACAGTTTAAATACCATGTGCCTTGCCCACACTGCGGCCACTATCAGGAATTGGTTTGGGCGCATTTGCGGTGGCATAAGACACCAGAACCACAACCTGAATCTGCTGTTTATGAATGCCAGGGATTAGATTGCGGCGCCTTGATCGAAGAGCACCACAAAGATTTCATGTTGAGTAATGGTAGGTGGGTGGCTAGATATCCTGATCGTAAGGTGCGCAGCTACCACATGAACAGCCTTTATTCGCCAATTGGGTGGTTGTCCTGGGCTGATCTTGTGAGTGAATGGCTTGATGCGAATACTGAGCTGCAGAAAGGTAACGACGAAAAGCACAAAACTTTCATCAATACACGCCTTGCTGAGACTGTAGCCGAACAGGCCACGGTCATTGCAGCGAATGACCTGATGAAAACGGCGGAAGATTTCCCGCTGAAGATCGTGCCGATGGGTGGGTTGATCGTGGTAGTAGCAGTCGATGTGCAGGATGATCGGCTTGAGGCTGCTGCCTGGGCATTTGGCCAGCATGATGAGAAGTGGCTTTTTGATACGGTCAAGTTGATGGGCAACCCCGGTGAGAAAGCCACCTGGGATTTACTGGATGCTTACCTGAATACCCGCTTTCGTCATGAGAGCGGACAGACGTTACCGATTGAGGCGGTGGGTATCGATACAGGTGGGCACTATACCCACATGGTTTATAACTTTGTAAGGCTCGCTCATCCTGCCCGCAAGATCGCAGCAATCAAGGGCGATAACCACAAAGCAGGCATCCCAATTTTAGGGCGTGCAAGTAATGTGGATGTTAACTGGCGTGGCGGTGTGATCAAGGGTGGCTGCAAACTCTGGATGATTGGGGTAAATACAGCCAAGGATCTATTGCATAACCAGTTGAAACGACCAGGGCAGGTGCATTTAAGCAAGTATCTTGAGCCTGAAGTGTTTGATCAACTGGTCGCTGAGAAGCGGGTATCACAACGCACGGCTCGCGGCACCCGTTATATGTGGGT
Organism: Methyloradius sp.; assembly: GCA_035460505.1. Classification (GTDB taxonomy): domain Bacteria; phylum Pseudomonadota; class Gammaproteobacteria; order Burkholderiales; family Methylophilaceae; genus Methyloradius. Next base: position 14,515 of record DATHWP010000134.1, read on the forward strand.
GAAGCCCAGTAACAATACGCGTAATGAGCAGCTGGATTTGGCCGTTATTGCCATGTGGTGCGCTGAGCGTATAGGTTTAAGCAGATATCCCCAGGCTGTTTGGGACAAGATACGTGAGCGTGTGCAGCCGATGATGGGTGGCTTGTTTGATCAGCCTGCCAGTCAACCAGTTGCCCAGGCTGCCGAACAGGCTGCTGCAGTCATTGAAAATGCAAGGCAACCAAGAACTTCAGCCGCGCCAAACAGAATGCCTCGACAAGGCCTGCTTGGAAAAATAAGAAATGGCCGGTAGATCCAGCCATTAAACAAACCCGCTTCGGCGGGTTTTTTATTGCACAAAGGTAGCGCATGCAAAGCTCAATCTTCGTAGGGGATAGCCTGATCTTTACAGATGCGGTGGCAGATTACCCCGCCTCTGCAGGCTGGACTTTGAAATATCGTTTTGTAGGTCCAACTGGCGGGGCTGCATATCTGGTCACTGCAACTGCACAAGGTGATGACTATCTGGTGTCGGCCGCGCCAGCTGTTACTTCACTATGGGTGCCTGGTAATTACGCCTGGTCAAAGTGGGTAGAAAAGGCAGCGCAGCGCTTTACATTGGATGCTGGCCAGATTGTATTCATGCCAGATCCATCTGCTATGACGGTGGGGACTGATACGCGCAGCCACCTGCAGAAAACCATTGCCAATATCGAGGCAATGATTGAAGGCAAGACATCTCAAGACGTGCAGGAATACACAATTAGCGGTGGCGGTGTTGATCGCCAGCTAAAGAAAATCCCTCTCCCTGAGCTGATTGTATTGCTCGAAAAATATAAAGCCCAGCTCGCTGCAGAAACTGCTGGAACTAAACCGATCGGTGGTCGCGGTCGCAAATTATTCGTGAGGTTCTAATTGAGCGATCAGGATAAAGCCAACCGCTTGGCATACAAGGGCAGCACAGTTTTGCGTGATTGGAATGCCAAACGCGAACTTGAAAAGAAAGCCGTGCAGACGTCTGCACAAATGCCCGCTGTTTTCCGTAATACGCGTCGTAGTTTCAATGCCGGTGGTGTGAGCCGAAATACAGCTAGCTGGATCACTGCTGATGTCGCCCTGAACGCCCTGCTTGAAGCGCAGCTTGCTGTTATTCGCGCTCGCTCTCGAAGCCTAGCGCAGAACACTGCAACTGGTCGCCGCTTCATGACGCTAGTTAAAAACAATGTGGCGGGTCCCGCAGGCTTTAGATTGCAAAGTAAATGTGGTGATTATCGGAGCGGTAAATGGGCGCTGGATAAGCAGGCCAACGAGGCAATTGAGACAGGTTGGGCGAAGTGGTGCAAGGCCAAGAATTGCGACATAACTGGACAGTTCGATTTTGCGACTATCACTCGCATGGTCGCAGAAGGTGCCGCAAAAGATGGCGAGTTCCTGGTACGCGAAATTATTGGTACCAAGGCTAATGCATTCAGATATCAGTTGCAGCTGCTATCGATTGAGCGTCTTGACATCAATTACAGGGGCGTGGCCAGTAACGGCAACAACATCCGGATGGGTGTTGAAAAGGATAGCACTGGCAAGCCAGTAGGATATTACGTCCTGGAACGAAACCCTAATGATGCCTTTATTGGTAACAGCATGCAGAAGCATGTGCGTATCGATGCTACTGACATCATTCACCGTTTTATCCCGCTGGATCCAGAACAAACACGTGGAGTGCCTTGGGCGCATGCGGTCATGACTGGCCAAAATATGCTGCACTTGTTTGAAGAGGCAGCAGTTGGTAATGCGGTAGTGGGTGCGCAAAGCATGGGTTTTTATGTGCCACCTGCAGCTGGCGAAAATGGGTACGCACCTCCGACCGAAGATGGTTACGGCGCCGAAGTTGCTGATGCAATGGATGCTGATGGCAACCTTATGAAAGATGCTGTAGGTGGGGCGTTTGAGACCCTGCCACCTGGTTGGGATTTTAAACAGTTCAATCCAGCTTACCCAGCTACTGCATTTGATCCCTTCGTACAAAGCCGCAAACGTGATATGGCAGCAGGCCTTGACGTGGCTCACCACAATTTGAGTGGTGATATGAGCGGGGTTAATTACAGCAGCGCCCGCATTGCCGAGTTATCTGAGCGTGACAACTGGCGAGCTATACAGAATTGGCTGATCAGCGTGTTTGCGCAGCGCGTTGCAGAACGCTGGCTTGAGATCAGCCTGCTTGCTGGCGCCATTGTGTTACCCACCGGTTCCGCTTTACCCGCTACGCGCCTTGATAAATTCATAGATGGCCTTTCATTCACTGGTCGTGGATGGGATTGGGTAGATCCATTGAAAGAAGTTAACGCGTCCAAGATCGCTATTGACGAAGGCCTTACTACTCGTACGCAAGTGGTTGCAAGTAAGGGTGGTGATTTTGAAGAGAACGTCATTGAGCTTGAGCGCGAACAGGAATTGATAGCCGAACATAATTTAACGCTGGGCGGTAAGGCCACGGATCCAGCTTCCACACTTTTGCAAGAAGACCCCGTTAGTCAGGAGAAAAAATGAAGCTCAAACCAGTAACCTTAGATATCCGGAAGCTGAAATCAGAGCCGGTCTATCGCGAATTAAAAATTACCCGCGAGGCGGTCAACGTGGAGGCGCGAACTGTTGAACTGGCATTTGCCAGTGAGACGCCTTACGACCGTTGGTGGGGTACAGAAATACTTGATTGTACTGTCTCGGCTATCAGGCTGGAGCGCCTGTTAGATGGCAGTCCTCTTTTGTATAACCATGAGCGGGATCTACATCTCGGCACCATCGAAAACGTAAGGCTGGACTCTGACAAGATTTGTCGGGCGACAGTGCGCTTTGGCAAAGGCGAGCTTGCGGAGGAGAAGTTTCAGGATGTGCTTGACGACATCCTGAAGAAAGTCAGTGTCGGCTACATGATTTACGAGATCTTGCTTATCAGTGAAAAAGACCAGGACCCTGTTTATAAAGTCATCGATTGGGAGCCATTTGAAATCAGCATGGTGACAATCGCGGCTGATAACTCAGTCGGCGTTGGGCGTGGCTTGGCTCTTGAAGATGAAGAGTCTGAAGAAATTCCGCCTGTAGTAAAAAATCTTTCAACCAAAACCCGCAATGAACCCACAATTAAGGAGCCTCGCACCATGGAGCAATTAACCGAAGAGCAACAAAAAGCAATTGACGCTTTCAACAAATTAACTGCAGCTGAACAGGATGCAAAGCGCCGTGATCATCTGGTAGAAATTGGCGTTAAATACGCCGAGTATCTGACAATGCAAGACGTTCAGGATGCTTGCACTAAGGGCCATACGCCAGCTCAGTTGCAAGAGCTGGTTATCGAGCGCCAGAAAACAAAGCACTCAGATACCAGTGCTGGCCACGTCGGTTTGTCTGGTAAAGAGGTTGCGAATTACAGCATCGCCCGCGCTGTCGCAGCTTTGATGTCTGGTGATTGGAGTGGTGCAGGTCTTGAGCGTGAGGCTTCAGAAGCTGGCGCTAAGAAATTTGGTAACCTTGCTGGCCGTGGCTTCATCCTCCCATTCGACGTAATGGCAAAACGTGACTTTACTGCAGGCACTGCAACAGAAGCCGGCAACTTGATCGCCACCACATTGCGTGATGACTTGTTTGCCGATGTATTGCGCAACCGTCTTGCGCTTGGCCAACTTGGCACCACAATGTTGTTTGGTTTGAGCAGCAACATTGATATGCCGCGTAAGACTGTTGGCTCAAGCCTGGCATTTGCGACAGAAATCGCAGCTGCAGCTGAGACTCAACCAAATACCGCAAAGGTTACCTTGTCTCCTAAGCGCATTACCGGCTATGTGGAGTTCTCCAAACAGGCTGTTATCCAGTCTGCAATGGCGGTTGAGCCGATGCTTCGTCAGGATCTGATGTCAGAAATCAATGTGCGAGCTGAAGATGCTGCCATCAATGGCTCTGGTGCAGGTGCCAATCCGCGTGGTATCCGTAATACATCAGGCATTGGCTCTGTGATCGGTGGCACGAACGGTGCCCAATTCAGCTGGGCACATGCAGTTAACCTTGAGTCTGCAGTGGCCAACGTTAATGCAGAACCTGATTCTGGTTCTGGTTACCTGGTCAACACCAAACTGCGTGGCTGGGCTAAACAAACGCAACGCGCTACTTACCTGCCATACATCTGGGAAAACGGTGATCAGCCATTGAATGGCTATCGTGCAGCTGTTACCAATAACGTACCAAGCAACTTGACCAAGGGTACAGCAGCGGGCATTTGCTCTAGTGTTGTTTACAGCTCTATGTGGGATATGTTGGTCATGGGTTTCTTTGGTGCGATTGAGATCACCTTGGATGAAGTGACCCAAGCCACGGTAGGTATGAATCGCCTGGTCGTCAATGCTTATGTAGACGTAGGTTGCCGCCGTCCTGCCAACTTCTCATCAATGGATGATGTTCTAACCGCTTAATCATCAGTTTTGGTAGAAACCACACCCGCTTCGGCGGGTTTTTTTATGCAATAAATTTCCTTTAGGAGAACATTATGGATAAGTCAGTACCCGTCACTATCATTCTTATCGAGAATACCGCCATCGATGGCAAACATCTTGAAGCTGGCACGATTCTTAAAGACGTTAACCCTGAGTTGGCTGTGGATCTTGCAGGCTCTGGAAAAGCTGCCCTGGCCACCGAAGATCGCGTTAAACAAGTCAAAGATCGTATCAAGGCAGAAAAGGCTGCAGCCGCTGAACGTGCTGAAGCTGCTGCAGCGAGAGGTAATGAAACCACCAATGCATTGCTTGGCGCCTTGGCTTCATTAATCACTCAGTCTGCCGCTGCTCAAGTTAAGACTCCTGCTGCCGCAAGCTAAATAACGTGTCATTCACAGAAGATCTATCGGTGTTTACTAGCACCGGTGGATTTGGCACGTCCGTCAAAGTTGGTGGGATCGATATCAATGCGGTATTTAGCAATGGTTCCGATCCTGCCAACAATGGCTCTGCAGGTTTCGAAGCAACACAACCCGCATTACTTTGTGAAACTGCAGATATTCCTGTCGGCACTACAGACGGCACTGCAGTGATTGCTAATGGCTCCAATTATCGCGTCGCAGAAATTCACAACGATGGTAGCGGTATGTCAGTAATCGAGCTGAAGAAATGAGTACCAAACCCGAACTAATCCAGACAGCGATTTTTAACAAGTTAAGTGCTGCACCGCCTCTGGCTGGAGTTATCTGGCGTAGTCGTTTACGCCCAATCCCTGAAAACAAAGCAAGTGCAATCGTCATGCGCCCTGGCACTGTTGGCGAACCTGACTTGATCGTGCTTGGCCAGTATCGCTGGGTGTTGAATTTGGCAATTGAATTCTACGGCCGCGGCGATGTGCCGGACAGTATTACAGACCCAATCATTGAGGCGGCATTCACTCGGATAGCAGCTGATCGCACGCTCGGTGGTATATGCGATGACATTCTGCCTGGTAGGCGTGAGTGGGATTTTGAGTCGCGCGATACGGATCTGGTTGTAGCAATCCTTGAGTTAAACATTGAATTCACCACATCGGAGGCAACCCTATGAAAAAAGCAGCTGAAGCACCCACTGAAGAAATTGATATGGATCAAATGCCACAAGCGGGCGGTAGCTATATCCGCTGCCCTAATACGGGCAATTTGACCAAAGTAGAACCTGAGCCTGAGCAATCAGCCACTGAAACCCCTGCAGCCGAGTAATCGCCGGCAAACGCCCTTAATCCTTTAGGAGTCAATAATGCCAAGATTTATGCGAAAGCTGGCGATTCTAGCCAAAATCGAAACCACGTATAAAACAGATTCGGTGCCAACCGGTGCGTTGAATGCGTTGCTGGTTTCAAACGTGGGTATCAATCCACTTAATGCAAACAATGTAGACCGCGATCTGATCAAGCCGTATTTTGGTGGTAGTGAGCAGCTCGTAGGCACGGCCAACAAGACAGTGAATTTTGATGTTGAGCTGAGCGGTTCCGGCGCTGCAGGTACTGCACCTGCGTGGGGTCCTTTACTACGCGCATGCGGCTTTGCGGAAGTGGTCACGGCCGCGACACGCGTGGATTACACACCGATTACCGACAACATGGAATCGGTCACGATCTACTACTACCAGGATGGTGCATTGCACAAGCTGCTGGGCGCTCGTGGCACCTTCGCACTTAAGGCTGGTATTGGAGAACGTCCTGTATTTAGTTTCACCTTCACAGGTATTGATGGTGGCCTTGCTGCAGCTGCAAATCCTGCTGTAACGCTTACAGGATTTAAAACACCGCTAGTCGTCACTGATCCAAACACTGCTGATGTCACCTTTGGTGGCGCATATGCAGCTGGCGTCGTAACTGGCGGCACAAACTATCCAAGTAAAGGCCTGGAGCTTGATTGTGGCAACACTGTCAGTTATGTGCCTTTGCTTGGCGGCGAGAGTGTGGATGTCACGCAGCGTGCAGTCACAGGTAGCGTGGCGCTTGATTTGACTGCAGCCCAAGAGGTTACCTTCATGAATGATGTAAAAGCTGCAACTCTGCAGACAGTAAGCCTGCAGCATGGTGTTACCGCTGGCAATATCATTCTGCTCTTCCTCACTGGTGTGCAAAAGATTGAACCGAATTACCAGGATGAATCTGGCCGCTCACTCAATACCTACAACCTCCGCGCCGTTCCGCAAGCTGGTAACGACGAATTCAGAATCGTGGTGATGTAATGTTCAAAATCAAAACAACTCCGGACTATCTCTGGCCTGTAACAATTGAAATCCCTGGCGAAAAAGGCAGCTGGGAAAAGCACGTTTTCAAGGCGCGCTTCAAGCGCCTTTCACAAACCGAGGTTGAATCACTCGCAATTCGTGCCGGCATCATGGCTGATCCTAAAAAAGATGAGCCTGATTACACGCCGCCTGCTGAAATCACTCATACCAATCTGCTTGACCAGGTAGTGACTGGAATCGTGGATTCAGAAGGGCAGGAATGGCCATGGGATGCAGAATCCAAAACGGGTGTTGAAGAAATAGCTGGCGCTCGTGGTGCGATTGTAGATGCTTGGTTCAGCTCCTTGGTTCGGGCTAAAGCAAAAAACTCCTAGAGGCAGCCCAATGGTGGGCAATGGGCGGCATCGATACAGAAGCTGACTCATTTGCCGCCCTTGGGTTGTACAACATTGATTCCCCGTGGCTCTCCGAGTTTGTTATGGGGGATGAAGGCAAACGCTTGTTAGAAGTTTGGCCGGAAAACCTTGAAGTGATCAATATGTTTCTGTCGCTGCAGACGCAGTGGCGTTCGGATATGAATGGCCTGACAGGCCTTGATTATGCCGGTGTCGAATGCGCCTTGCGCATGCATGAAGTCTCAAACCCCAAGCAGATGTTTATTGAAATCCAATCGATGGAAGGTGCAGCTCTTAAAGAGTTAAACCATGGCTAATTCTAATAATCCAGAAATTGTCATCTCGGCGGTCGACAAGACCAAAGCTGCAGTTGACAGTGCAACAACCAACCTTAAAAAGTTGGAAAGCGCTGGTAATAGCCTAAATTCGTCTATTGGTCGCCTTGCGCCTTTGCTTGGTGCGGCCACTTTTATTGGCCTGGTCAAGGGATCCATTGACGCCGCTGATAACTTAAATGATCTCAGCAAAGAAACTGGCATTGCTGTTGATCAGTTATCGTCATACAAGCTCGCTGCAGAACAATCTGGCACCAGTACCGAGACTCTTGCCAAGGGTATGCAGAAGTTATCTGTCAATATCTCCGGTAATCAGAAGACACTTCTTGCACTTGGCATTAACGCAAAGGTGCCTAATGAGGCATTTATCCAGCTTGCAGGTGTGCTTGAACGTGTCACTGATGTTAATGATCGCAATAAGCTCGGCACGCAGCTGCTGGGTAAGTCATACCTGGAATTAAAACCGCTACTGGCTGAAGGTGAAGCGGGTATTCGCAAGATGCTGGAGGCTGGACAGGAATACAACAGCGTCACAAAAGAGATGGCTGAGCAGTCAGACCAGCTCAATGACTCTATCGCCACCCTTGAACTGCAGGGCAGCTCCCTGGGTAACAGTATCGCCAAGGAATTGCTGCCTGGTTTGAATGAGCTGGTTGCATCGCTCATTGAAAACAACAAGGAAAGCGGCTTGCTGCTTGGGTCACTCAAAGGCATTTACGATCTTGGCGGCATTGTTATCTTTGGCAGTGAGCAAGAGAATCGCGCCAAGCGGATGAAGGATATCGTCGCCGAGATCCAGGTGATTGATGAAAAACTCCGAAGCGGTAAGACCAATTCCGCTTATACAGACAAAATAGCGGCCGGCGCCAATCCTAATTTCCTAGCTCCTCCTACTGGCATTGATGAAGATGGCATAACAAACCTCAAGAGCAAGGCTTATGCACTTTCGTTGGAGCTTCAGCGCCTTTCTCAGCAACAAAATGCCAACGTCAAAGTACCTGGCGCCAGCCTAACTGATGATCAAAAGAAAGCTTTGAAGGGCATTCTCAGTCCTGAAGATGTAGCCAAGCAAACTGCAGCTGCAGAAAAGGTTAAAAACTCCTATGACACTATCACTAAAAAATCCGGTGAGTATGTCGTTGCTATCCAGTACGAAACCCAAGAGGGTGAAAAGCTATCCGAAGGTCAAAAAAACGTAGCGGATCTTCGCGCATTTCTCACTGATAAAACAAATGTGCTGACGTCTGCACAAAAAGCTAACTTACAATCATTGATTGACCAGGTGGCGGCGGGTGATGCCAATAACAAGGCGCTTGAAGATCGTAAAGATCGTATTTCCGCCCTGGTTGAATACCAGATGAAATACAACGAGGCTGCGAAAGCTCACACTGAGGGCTTGCAAGAGGCAACCCGTGTTTACGATGATTCCGTAAATAGCACCAATGATCAAATCAAGTCAGTCCAGGATCAGATTAACGTGCTCAAATACGGCGAAGTTGCCACGCTGCAGATGGAAAACGCACGTCTACTGGAAGCTGCTGCAGCATTTGAGCAAAGCGCTGCCTATGCAGCTCAAAACGGCGTTTCTGATGAGAATGTTAAATCGATGCTGGATCGTGCCGATGCTTTGCGTAAACTTGCGAGTGGGCGTGCAGAATTGGCGAGTAAACAGCGTGAGCTGACAGATCTAAATAAATGGAAGGATCTGGCAAGTAACGCTTTTGATAACGTCTACAGCGCGCTTTCAGATGCTTTATTTCGTGGTTTTGAGCGGGGTGAATCTTTCGGCAAGAATTTCCTTAGCCGTTTGAAGGATCTATTCAAGACCACGACCTTGCAGCTGGGCGCTCAAATCATCCTTGATCCTATCAAGAAGTCTGTCCTTGAGGGCTTTGGCTCAATCAGTACCGGATCGGGCGGGTCCACTGGATCAAGTCTCACAAGCTCCCTTGGCTCAATTCAAAAACTCACCGACCTGATATCTGGTAAAGGTGGCAGCCTGAGTGATTCACTTGTTTCTGGCATTGCCAGTCAGGTCGCAGGTCTGGGTAATTTTCTGGGATCTACTGGCCTTTCTACATTTGCGAATGGTCTGGCTGTTTCTTCAGGTTCTGTCTCTGCAGCGGGCGCAAGTGTGGCTGCGTCCCAGCTAGGCACATCAAGTGCGTTAAGCGTAGGAAAGTTTGTGGGATCTTATGGACCTTATATCGGCGCCGCAATTCAAGCGCTCTCAGGCGATCTAAAAGGGGCAGCATTCACTGCTGCGGGCGCCGCCATCGGATCTGTTGTGCCAGGAATAGGTACTGCCATTGGCGCAGCGATAGGTAGCATTCTTGGCAGCTTTGTCGGCGGTGGACTGAGTTATAACAATGTCAATGAAAATGCTAGCTACTCAAATGGTAAGTTTTACCAAGGTGCCCTCGCTAATAATTCCAGGGGGAATATCGCTTACAGTGCATTACCGGCATTGAATGGACTTGGCAAGCAGTTTGGCGATAGCGTAGGGCAGCTGCTGACCGCGTTTGGTGAATCAGATAAGCAGAACCAATTATTCAGCGTGAAGTTTGGTAAACAGCTGGAAGCTAGTCTTACTTACACGCTTGATAATGGCAAGTCTGGGTATGTTGGCAAGTGGGGTAGTAACTACGGTGATACAAGTGAGGCTGCAGTCGCTGCTTTTATTGAGGATGTCTTAAGCAAGGGCATTATTGGTGCGCTGAAGATATCCAATCTGAGCAGCGATATCAAGGGGCTGTTTGATACCGTTTCAACTAGCGCCCAGGTTGCCAGCCTAATCAGTGCAACAGTCAAGCTGAAGAATGCGCAGGATGAACTTGCCAACCGTTTTGGCCTGACTGTTGACCAGGCAGCCAAACTGTCCAAGGCAACAGGCCTGGCAGGCGATGATCTGATCAACTTTGTGAGCGCCTTGGGTGATACTGCCCTAGGTGTTAAATCACAATTCAAGGATCTGATCGCTGCGCGGACCACCCTCATGGGTATTGTTGGCCAAGACTTGCCTGATTCGGTAGATGCTTTCGATGGTCTAATCAAGGGTATTGATAAATCCACGGCTGACGGGATCAACAAAGCCCTTAGTTTCCTGTCGAATCGGGCTGCTTTTGTGGCCTATACCACAAGCATTGACGCCTTGAAGTCGGGTGTATCTGGTGCAGTGTTTGGTTTAAAGACTCCTCAACAGCAAGCAGATGGAATGCAGGCTGATTTGAAGGTGATGTTTGATGCCCTGGGCTTGGCAGTTCCTCAGTCAAAAGAGCAGCTGATCGCCCTGGGCGAATCTATCGATTACACCACTGAGGCAGGTCTCACGCTGGCCAATGCATTCCCAACACTGGTAACGGCATTTAATAGCACTCAATCTGCTATAGCCAGCCTTGCTACAAGCCTGGATGCCCTAGATATCAATAATTTTAAAACATTGGTTGATTACACCAGGGCAAAAAGCTATGTGGCCAATGGTATCAGCCTGACTAAATTACCAGCGTTTGCGAGCGGTGGTGATTTTGGTGGTGGTTTGCGGCTGGTTGGTGAAAGAGGTATGGAGCTAGAAGCAACCGGTCCTTCACGTATTGTTAGCAATAACGACCTGATCAGTAGATTGAGGTCGCCTGTAGCTAATCAAACCGCATTGCTAGAAGCTGTTAAATCACTTAGTGCTGAAGTCGCAGAGCTGCGAAGCAATACTCAATCAGAAAATGTCGCCATGCTGCAAAAAACAGAACTGATGCTGAAGTCACTCAGGCAAATGAACGATGACGGGATCATGCTGCGCGATATCGATACTGCAGGAAACGCTACTGTGTTGGATGTGAGGGTCGTCTCATGAAGATGATTCGCAGAGTACCTATCGATGATAGTTCTTTTGTCTCCAGCAATGTTGCCGAAAATGATTATGCAGCGCATAGCATGGGCACCACTTACGCGCTGACCAACAGGGTCATCGTGGTAGCGGCAAATGTTCATAAGGTATTTGAGTCCTTACAGAGTGCTAATACGGGTCACAACCCTTTGCTGGATGATCAAAAAAATCCAGTTTGGTGGTTAGAAGTCAGTGCGACCAATCGCTGGAAAATGCTGGATAGCTTCGTTTCATCACAAACCGCAAATCCGAACAGCATCATTTTGACGCTAGCCATTGACCCGTTAATCGACTCAGTCAGCCTTCAAAATATCGATGGCACTCAAGTGCACTTAACAATGACTGTGCCGGTTGATGGGCTTGTGTATGACAAGACCATCAATCTTATTTCAGATTCAGGAATTGATGATTATTTTGAATACTGGTTTTCGCCAATCGAAAAACTATCTACTTATAACTTCACTGATCTGTCGCTTTATTCAGATAGTTCGATTCTGGTTGAACTGATTAATGATGGTGGCATTGCTAAATGTGGTGCTCTGGTCGTTGGCTTAAGCCGTGATTATGGTGGTTCGATGTTTGGGCTCGAACTAGGTAGAACTGATTATTCCGCTGTAGTCACTGATGATTTTGGCAATACCTCGATCACTAAACGAGGTAATACCCGAGACATGAATCTTACTCTATGGGTCAGCAACAATGATCTGGCCAGCGTAGATAAGGTGCTCTCTGAATATCTCTCGGTTCCCGCTGTTTACATAGGTACCGATGTTTATCAAGAAGCCACGACGCTCTATGCAATTTATCAAAGCTATTCACTGGTGGTTTCTTATCCAAACCAGTCACTCTTATCAATAAGATTTAAAGGGCTCATATAATGTCGCTGCCATTTACTCCACCTCCGTTGCCAACTAGAAAACAGGCGGGCTTTTCAGATTTATTCAGTGCCTGGCTTACTTGGTTTGTCGGCATCTTCATTGTTGACCTGAATAATTTTGCAGCCAATCTGAGCCTTACACAGGTACAAGATACCAGCTCATCAAGCTTGGCGATTGGCACAGGCGCTAAAGTTTTTGCAGTTTCAGCGGGCAAGGGCTTTGTGCCAGGTATGTACCTTGTGATGGCCGATACTTCCGCACCATCAAGCAATTCTATGGTCGGCCAGGTGGTAAGTTATTTAGGCACTACGCTTACCATGAATATTACGTCTACCCGTGGTAGCGGTACTGTTGCAACCTGGACCATTTCGCAAAGTGCTCCAGGCGGGGATATGGCTACTGATACTCACCTAGCGACGGCTAAGACTACACCTGTGGACGCAGATGAAGTTCCATTGGTCGATAGCGCAGCTTCATTTACGCTAAAAAAACTATCTTGGGCAAGCATCAAGGCCGCTCTTTCATCGCCCGTAGGACAATGCCGATTATCAAAATCAGGCGCAAACCTGATGTTGTTGCCTTATAACGGCAATAAACTAATGATCAATGGTGTCTTGCAAGCTATACCAGCAGCAGGTGTGACGCTAGCGCCGCCAGCAACAACTCTCACGCTTTATTACATATATGCCTATATGGTAGGTGCTGTAATCACGCTTGAAGCATCAGCAACAGGTCACAGTACAGATGCAACCACAGGCGTAGAGATCAAAACAGGCGATGCGACCCGCACATTGGTAGGCATGGCTAGAACCGTCACTAATGCTTGGGTTGATACGGCGCAGCAACGCTTTGTTCGCTCTTGGTTCTTTGATGCTGGAATTTTCTCAAATGCAGCATTTACGGCAAATAAAGCTACAACATCAACGGCGTTAGTTGAGCTTGATAGCACTTCAAAGCTAGAGGTTTTGTTATGGGCTGAAGATTTGGTATCAGGAGGTTTTACAGGCTCTGTGCAAGCAACTGGCGGCGGCCAAATCATATTGACTACTTTTGGAGTAGATAGCACATCTGCTGCTGAAGATGATGTTTCCTATGTACAAATTCAGGGCGTTGCTGCTGACCTTAGTATCAACAAGCCCTGTGGTTTTTATTACGCCCGCAATGGCTTTGCTGAAGGCTATCACTATTTCACGATTCTAGGCTCGACTTCATCTGGAACTACAGCAACGTGGGTAGGTAATGCCACTGCTGGAAGTGCGCGTAGTACATCAAGAATCTCGGCGAAAAAGGCTTAATCATGAAAACAATCGGACAGACATTTAGCAAGGAACTTGAATCTGCTGGCTTATTGGGATTGCCTTTTTCTTGGGGCGCTGATGGCACTTTCACTTTCTCAGTGGATATAACGGCAGGGCAGAAGACGGCGATTAAAGCGGTTTATGACGCTCATGATCCTGACGCAAGTTTGGTTACTGTTCCCCAATCAGTTTCGCGCTTGCAAGCACTCGTAGCTTTAGACCTGGCAGGCCATTTAGATGCCATCGAATCGTATATGGCAGAGCCAACCACACCTCGCCTGCAAAAGCTGGCTTGGGAAAATGCCCAAGACTTTACCCGTGAATCTCCGACCGTTGCAGCTTTAGCTTTAATGCTTGGCTTATCGGCCAGCGATGTTGATCAGCTTTTCATAAATGCTAGTCAGGTGGTCGCATGATCAACGCAATAATTTGGGCGCTATTCGGCAATGATGATGATGGCATCTATGGCGATTCCAACTGGAATAAGACGGGCTCAAAGTCTTGGTGGACAGCCATTAAATGGTGGTTTCGCAATCCATTTCATAATTTTTGTTTTTATGTGATCGGTTTTGCTGATGTACCTGCCTCTGAATATGTCCGCAAGGGTCGTTATCCTTACAGCGTATTTAGTCCTTATGGTGGTTGGAATTTTACTGTCATTCACTATAAATGGCTGTGGCTGCCTTTCATTAGTTTTGAAGATAGAACACTCGGCCAGTTTTATATCGGCTGGCGAGAGCGTGCTAATTTTGGAATTAAGTTAAACCGCTGGCTGCTTGTATTTTTTGTGATGACTGTATCTTACTGGCGGTTCATCAGATAACAATTGAATAGTTAACCCGCTTCGGCGGGTTTTTTAACGCCTATTGAGGGGATATTGATATGGCAGAACCGTTACATTCCACCGCCATAACTGTCATTGCAGGCGGCGGGGCTTCCGTGCTCACGGGCGCTATATCAGGAGATATCCTGGGCGTATCCGCAAGCGCCTTGCTGTTTGGATTTATGGGTGGCTTCTGTGCTCTGATCTACATGGAGCACATGAAGTGGCAAGGACAGGCTGCCACGGTGTTTGGGTCAACTATCATCGGCGGTGTTTTTTCCCCGCTGGTATTTGCGGCCGCTTTGCATTATGCAAGCTGGCTTGCCGAGTTTGATGCTGCACTGCGCATTGGGTCTGCTTTTGGTGTCGGTATAGCAGCGCCTGTGGCCATACCTATCTTGATTAAATATATGCGAAGTAAATTTGGGTCTACTCCAGAGGTTCCTCCAGGAGGTGGCAACAATGCGTAGCGAAATTTATCTGATGACGCTGTTTATCTTTTGTGTGGTCTTGCTGTTGGCCGCTTTGGTACGGCAAGCAAACCGCATGGGCCCTACCACACATCCAATGATCAAGCTGGCTGCAGTCTTACTGGCCTTTGGGTCTGCAGTGAAATTGATAGCGGCGCTGCACCAGGTACTTTCTCCCACTGATTTATTCCTATCGAGCATTACAGCACTTGGAATATCGATGTGGATCTATTTTGATCGCAGAACTCAGTAAAGGCCGCATATGTTAACTGTCACGCAGCTGCGCACCATTATGCCGAGAGCAGAAAAACTCTGGCCAGACTTCCTGATACCGCTCAATTCCGCACTGCTAGAGTTTGGCATCGATACGCCGATCAGGCAGGCTGCATTCCTAGCGCAGATCGCTCATGAGTCTGCAGAGTTATCACGCCTGACTGAAAACCTTAATTACTCTGCAGAAGGTTTGGCCGCAACCTGGCCGAACAGGTTTAAGGGTGCGAATGGATCACCAAACGCACTTGCGGTATCAATAGCGCGCAATCCGATCGCAATTGCAAACAATGTCTACGCGAGCCGATTAGGCAATGGGGATGTGGCAAGCGGCGAGGGTTGGAAGTTTAAAGGGCGGGGCGCGATACAAATCACCGGCCGCGACAATTATCAGGCTATGTCATTAACGCTCTACGGCGACAAAACAACGCTCATCCTTTATCCAGACCTTCTGGAGAAGCCAAAAGACGCTATACGCTCAGCCTGTTCATTCTGGAAGCAATGCGGCGCCAATAAGTATGCCGATAAAGGCGACTTTGACGGCGTATCAGACCTGATCAACAAGGGACGTAAGACAGAGGCTGCAGGAGATGCTATCGGATATGCCGAGCGTTTACGTTATTACAAGGCTGCAAAGACAGCATTGGGGGTGTCATGAACTTTTTACTAGGGCTTATTCCTCTTCCATACCAACGCCTGGCCAAGATACTTGGTGCCCTGATCGCGATCGCTGTGATCATCAGCGTTTTCGTCTATGCCTGGCACCAATTCACTGGCCATTACATCGATATCGGCAAAGCTGAAGTCCAGGCTGAGTGGGATATCGAAGCGGCTGCAACAGCAAAAGCCGTCCTGGCGCTTGAAAAACAGGATTCAGATAACCGGCTGGCAGCTGAGAAAAAGACTGCAGCGCTGATCGCTGGCCATACCGAAACCCTCAATACCCTTAAGGACCATTATGAAAAAACTCACCACACTGATGTTGCTACTATCTCTGATCTTCGCGGCCGGATGCGCGGGTCAATGCAAGACATCGCAAGTCGTGTACAAGCCAGCGAAGGGGAAAGCGATACCAGCCAGCTTGCCGAAGGTGGGGGAAACTGTGACGCAACCATTATTGGACGTCTACGGCACGACCTCGCCGAAGTCTCCTTAGCCTGCGCAATCACTACGGAGGATTACAACACTCTCAGGGCTTGGGGTGATACCAACTGCCAGATATTCGGATGCGAATAATGGCCAAGTCAGATCCTAAATACCCAATTTTTGACCCAGAGAAAGACGGCAATTATTTCGTGTGGGTATTGCAGACGTCTGCACGAATGCGGAAGGAAAACATTAATGGTCAAGGTGGTAGTTTCAATCCTTTAAGGATCGATCCGTTAACCGGCGTAATTGGAAAGCAAATCAAATAAGACTAGTTCTCAAATTTGCTTTCTCTGATATCTTCAAAACCTTCAATTTTCAATTTTAGTACATGAATGTCTGGTTGCATGTTGAAGGGTCCGCTTGGATCATACCAACGATATTTCAATTCAACCTTTCTCCCTTCGACTACGCCTGTATATTCGCCGAGGATGGTTCGTGGAGGACCTGAATAGGGTATTTCTACTAAACCATATTTTTTAACTAGCTCATTCACATTCTCATCGCTGCTTGCACTATGGTAGTCATCAACTAAAGACAATAAATCGCTCATAATCACCTTTCGTTTTAATTGGCCTTGGCCAACTGATTCCAGTTGGTAGTATATTCTGGTGTCATTCTGTCCTGTTTCATCGCCCAGGGCTTATTAAAACCTTGCGCTGCAGATCTTACTGTCTGCTTTCCCCAGCGGGTATTAACCGCATCCATAGCAGCCATTAATTTGTCTGTTTTGGCCTTACCTGGCTTAAATCCAAATAGATCTGTTTGTTGGCCACCGGCTGGCACTATTCCATCAAGCATGATCCCAGCCTTTTGATACTCAAAGCCTGGCTTATATATTTTCTTCAGTGCCCACATGGCAACGCGAGTCAGCTGCAAGGTGTCATCCGTAGGTGCGGCCAATGACACGGTCATAGGTTTGCCATCGTATTTGGGTTTATTGGCAAATGGGCTTGAGCTGATATAGACCGTCATCGATGAAGCATAGCTGTTTTGCTTGCGGAGTTTTTCTGCTGCAGTCGCGGTATACATGCTCAACGCTTCGCCCAGGCTCTCTATATCACTCACGTAATAACCAAATGATCGTGAGCTGATGATCTGTTTCTTATCCGGTGCCACTTCTTCCAACTCCATACAGGTGGTGCCATTCAATTCGCGGACGGTTTTTTCCGTCACTACGCTGAATTGCTGTCTGATAAATTCAGGGTCTGCAGTCTTCAGCTGCTGGACCGTGTGAATACCTAGATCGGCCAGCCTGGCTGTTAACATCTTGCCAACACCCCACACCTCCTTTACCTCGATCTCACTAAATATCTTGTCCATTTGCGCTGCCGGCATTGTATTGAGGTTGCAAACCCCATTGAACTCCGGTCGCTTCTTGGCAATGTGGTTGGCCATCTTCGCCAGCGTCTTTGACTCACCTGTACCCACGCATACTGGCAGGCCTGTCCACTTCTTGATCCGGTCTCGCATCGTATGCGCTATTACATGGTGATCACCTGGTATACCGGAAAGGTCCACAAAGCATTCATCAATACTGTACACCTCAATGTTTGGGCTGAAGTCAGCCAGGATATCTACGAACCGATTGCTCATGTCCGCATAAAGGGGGTAGTTACTCGATAGGGCTATCAGCCCGTGCTGCCTGGCAAAATCCTGCAGCTTAAACCATGGCTCACCCATTTTTATTCCAAGGGCTTTAGCGGCCGGAGAACGCGCTATAGGCATGCCATCATTGTTGCTTAGAACGACAACCGGCTTACCATCAAGCCAGGGGTTAAAAACGCGTTCGCAGCTGAAGTAAAAGTTGTTTACATCGATAAGGGTAATTGCGCGTTTCATACGAACTTGCGCATGGACCCTGTAACCACTCCCGCCAAAAGCACGGTCTCGCCATCCTTGAATTTGATAGTCTCAAAATCTGCATTCGCAGGGATCAGCTCATTATGGCCAAGAAATTTGACAGTGAACTTCCCCTCGATCTCAGCAACCACTATGCTGCCGATATGTGCCTCAAGTGAACGGTCGACGACAAGGATATCGCCATGAAATATGCCGGCATCTTTCATTGAGTCACCTTCGACCTGGACATAGAAGGTGGCCGTCTCATTTTTAACCAGGTAATCATCTGCCTTAAGGCGTTTCTTTACGTGATCAGCTGCGGGAGATGGATATCCGGCCGCGACTTTGCTATCGTACAAAGGCAATGCAAGATCACCAGGCGCATGCTCAAAGATATATGAGACGTTGGCCAAGGCATTGGTTTCCAATTTGCGTTTGTGGGCTGCAGTAAAGTCGAGCGTATTCATGATGGCCAGCTTAAGATGTTTGAGCCAATGCTAGCTATTTTTATATTGGGTGTCTATCAGACAGAAACGGGGTAAAAAGGGTTAAATCATGTGTGGAGGCGCTAAATACGTAGATCCAACCAAAAAGGAGTGGAAAATATATTTTCCCTACGAGAAGGCAGCTATGCCGGTTGATCGTGGCGATGGCCAGGTTGAATGGGTAAGGTGGGGTAAACGTAGCGAAGAAAACCTGCCAGGCTTCCTAAACGGTGGCTGGGCTAGGCAGAAAACGATTGAAAGCGGGTGGTGGGATAAATACCAACCTGAGTTCGTCTCACTGGCCGTGCAAGCCTTTATGGAAAAAGAGGGCAACCCAACCACAGATCCAGAACATCCCAATCGAAAACCAACGCGTAAGTCCCATTGGTTTGATATCGAGCCTGGTAAAGCAATCGAAGCCTTGATTGCTCATGTTGAAGGGGATAAACGTCTATATGTCGTCACTGTGCCCACTCCTGCAGAATATGCCTGGCTTGAACATGATCGCTGGCCGAAAATTGTTTAATTATTAAAGACTGACGAAATGAAACTAGATAATAAGATCACCCCTAAAATAAAAATATCAAAGTTAGATGCTGCTAGAAGGCAGGTTGAGACTGTTATTAGGCTCTATTTCCATAATGGAGATCCCGTATCAATCCACACATTAACTGCAGCCGCATATAACATCCTTCGAGATCTAAACAAAAGCCGTGGTGGTTCGCCAATGATTCTTAAAGAAGGGATCTTTGAGCAACTCAAGCCTGAGTATCATAAAGAAATACTAGGTAAGATAAATGAAGCGGAAAACTTTTTTAAACATGCAGATAAAGATCCAGACGCCTCACTTGATTTTTCACCAGGCCAATCTGAACTATTAATTTTCGAAGCATGCGAAAAATATTTTCAATTAACAGGTGAGCAGGTTGCCCTTTTTCAGATTTACAGGGGTTGGTATTTGGCTAATAACGTTGAGCTATTTAAATTTGAGGATGACATGAAAAACACTATTGCGGAAAATGCATTGCTAGCTGCAGAAATGAGTCGGTTAGAATACTTCAATCATTGCCTAACTCTCGTAATGCAAGCTTGGTGAATATAATGTCAATTGATCAACAGATTCAAATCTGGAATGCTGCAGGAACCTGGTTGGCCGCAATTGGTACTCTTGCAGCAGTTATTTTTGCGTTGTACACATCCAAAAAGGCCGTGAATCAGGACTTAGATATTCGTATAGGTATCCGATCAATTGTAGGTGGCTTTGAATCAAGTGATGCTGAGTTTGTTTCTTTTCAGGTCACAAATAAAGGCCTCAATACTGTAACGATAAATAATTTAGGGTGGAAAGCCGGCCGTGGCAAAAAGAAATTATTGTGCATTCAAATGATAGACAGGCAACTTGCGAACTCAATTCCTAAAGAACTGGCGCATGGTCAAACCGCCTCATTCATGTTCTCGTTAACTGAGGGTGAAAATTGGCTGCTTACCAGCTCAAAGTCCTTTATTGATGAAACAGGTGATAAAGAATTGAAATCTTTAAGGGGTATAGTCTCGACGACGCTACAACAATTTTACCAGCCGCCTGAAGCGGCATTGATCAAGCGTTTAAAGGCTGCTTATAAACCCTAAACTTTTTTCCGCAAAAGCTCTATAACCCGCATGGTTGCTAGCCGTAATTTATTATTTTTGCGGAACGGTATTTGAATTAAGTAATTGAAACTGCTTGAAATCACGCCAGACTGTTAATCCGTGTGTCCCTGGTTCGAGCCCAGGTCGAGGAGCCAGATACGAGAAGGCTAGCGCTTAGGCGCTGGCCTTCTTCATTTTCTGAACGTGACTAAAACGTGACAATTCCACCACGTTAGAGCCATCCTTACCTTGCTCAATTCTGGAAGCAGCAAACGCCAGATTCTCAGTTGCAAACTTTGCGTAACGATCCACCATCGACCTGGTTTTCCAGCCACCTAAATCCTTGAGTTCATCACAACTAGTGCCTGCCTGACGATGCCAGGAAGCCCAAGTATGACGAAGATCATGGAAGCGAAAGTCCTCTAGCCCCGCATCATCTAGTGCTTTGTACCAAGCCGTATTGCAATTGCTGCGGCGTATGGGTTGGCCTAGATACGTAAAACAAGCTTTAGGATGCTTTCCGAGCTGTTCTTCAAGTACGGTGATTGCATCGTTATTTAGCGGTACGCCTCTCGGCGTTCCATTCTTGGTCTGGTTTAACCAGGCAGTACGACGTGACAAATCCACCCGATTCCATTCCAAGTTAGTAATCTCACTTGCTCGGCATCCCGTTGATAATGCAAATCTCACTAAAGCTGCCAGGTGAGGAGGGCAGATTGAAATTAATCGGTCTGCTTCTTCTTTGGTCAGCCAGCGATCTCGTTCAACTTCGCCAGGCAATAATCGGATTTTAGGGATGCTATCTAGCCATTGCCATTCGTCCCTTGCGGTCTTCAGCAAGTTGCGGATGAGTGCCAGATAGCGATTTACCGTAGCAGGTTTGTTGCCTTTCTTAATCAATCCCTGGGCGATTCCCCAAACCACGTCCCCGTTGATCTGGTTCAGTGTGAGTGATCTCAGGTAAGGATCAAGGTTCTGACAAATACGCCTAACATCGGTAAAGCTCTTTAAACCCGATTTAATCGTGAGGTACCGTACAACAGCTTCCTGCCAAGTGCGCTGAGGCTTAATCCCGAAATGTAATTCCCTGTAGGCATCTAGCTTTAATTTCGCTAGGTAGGCCTCAGCCTCATCTCTGGCTTCAGTCCCAGCACTTTCTCGTATTCTCTTACCGTTTGGGAGCGTTGCATTAATCCACCAGTACCTAGAGTCAGGCCTTCGGTAGAGTCCTTCTTCGTTTCGAGCCATAAGTGTTCCTTTCCGGCTCGCCCTCGACGTTTATATTCTTCTAACCACTGATCCAAGTCAACCACGTCATATACCAGACGGCGACCAAACTTCACCGCTGGAATATTGAGTTCAGTTAGGAGCGTCACACCTATGCCTAGGTAAGACGCGGCTTCTTCTTTGGACAGGCAACGAATATGCGGCAAGGGCAATCCGTTGTCCTGGTTATTCTCCGTCTGAGGCTTCACGATAAGCTCTAGCAGCATCGGTCAGATTATCTTCATTGTCAGGGATATTATTCAGGCTATTAAACTGACGGGCTTTAATGGAGACTTTTTCGTTAATGAGTTCTTCAAAAGAAGTGTCCCAATCCATTGCACGATTATTGATGTAATGGGTTAGGGCTTTAAGGAATGGTTGCCTAGCATCTTCATAGTCACGGAAGCCATGCGCTGCCATCCAGGTAGTTAAAGCGCTGAATGCCCGATTCAATGAAATGCGGTCTTCTGGGGTTCTTTCGTTTGAGAATCGATTCTGTAACGCACCACCATTAGTTTCCCAATCGACAGAGGAGAGGGCAGCCCACATAGGATGAATAGGCCAGCGTGAACGGGTGGCATCTTCAGGATTAGGTAAAGTGAGTTTTAGCCATTCTGTGGTGGCATAGCTCCATAGACCATTTAGATTGGCTAAGACCTCATGCAGTTTGACTAAGCCTTTTTGCGTCAGCATTTGTCGCTTGAATTCAAACTCTAAACGCCAGATGGGTTCTCCTGGTTGCCAGCCCGCCTCTTGCCATAAGGGGATTAGATAGCCTTTATTGCTTTTCATGATCTCTAGTATCTTGTTATAGAGCCTACCTGCCATGACCCCACCCAAACCGATAGCCCAGCCTGTAAATTGATTATCGACCGCATAAGCATTGACTGAGGATGCATGAGTCACCCAGGCGGAGCGATTCCAAGCCTCCATATCTTGGTGCGACACAAAATCCACAAACATATCAATCCGACTGACACTCGCCGCACCATCAATCATGCCTAATTGCGATAGAACAGCGTTTAAAGCCTTTTCTGCATCTTCGGGTGTCTTATGGGTTAGATATTCACTAGACAGCTTCACATAGGCCATAGGAACGCTTTTGCCAGGGCGTGATAACTGAATGCGGAAGGCATTATCTTCAATAATGTAATTGAAGAACGAGGAGCCTTTATCTTTGACCTCAAAGAGATGATCGCCTATGACATATTGGGCTTTTGATTGCTCTGAGGACTGTTCAGACTGAGCGATAGCTTTTAGAGATTTAAGGACTTCGTTAACTTCGGGATAGAGTTCACCCTGGTAAGACAGGTACAAACTATCAATTCCAAAACGTAATACCTTTACATCATAGGATTCATTATTGCTGTTATTAATAGCTGTGTTACTAGGCACCGCTACCGCTTCGCGGTCTTCGTCCGCCTGGCATTCGCCAGTGCGGGCGATATACCTCGAAGCGGTTAGGTTTTGAGGTTCACTCTGATAGGTTTTACCGCTTGATGATTTCTTGGTTGTCATATCCATTCCTTTTGGGATTACCAGCGTCCGAATTTGGTTACTGGAGTGGATATGAACTGTATGGATCAACAAGCCTTACTACGATGCACTCAAAAACGATTTCAGTGCATTGACACCCCACCTGTTCTTTGATACCTGCGATAGCCTGCAAGTCTTTTTGTGACGTAATTGACATCTTCAATGCGATTTTGCCAGCGATCTAAGCCAGCTTTGTCACAAATATCTAAAATCTCTGAATGGGATATTTCATCAAGCCAACCAAGTGATTCGAGCATGGCAAATACAACATATAAGCCAGGGTAAGAGATTTTCCCAATGAGGCCAGGTGTTGAATTGTTATGTGACAACCGTCTTAGAAACTCTGCTTCACCATTTGCCTGAGCGCTTTGAAAACGGTCAACAAAGTAGGGATGGTATGACAAAAGCGAACGATCAATTTTTACAGCTTTGCGGAAGGCATCTTCGTCGCCAGCAATAGCTTTAGGAACAAGTGATGTCATTTTTTCACCATTGACCATTACTGATAAAAAATTATGAACACTTAAAAATACATGCATTGTTAGGTTGGCAACCCTGAACTGAATGTCGCTTTGTTCTGATTCGGACAATGCTTGATATGCGGCGATTTATTTTGCCTCCTCCTCGGGAGATGCATCCCAATCCGGAAACAAACTATCAACTTCTTCGGGTTGTAATTCAAGCCAAGACTCCGCTTCTTCCTGAAAGGCTTCAAACTCTTGCTCTGGGCTCAGATTTTTAAAGGAATCATTCCATTCTTGAAAGCCATCTTTCCCCATAAGATATAGATATAGGGAGACATCAATAAATTTCTGGTTGTTATAGTTCTCAACACATTTATGTAATTTCAGATTCTCTTTTACTGCTAACAACCGAGGTGGCCATTTTAACCAACCCCCGTTTTCAGATTTTAAGTCTATGAAGAAACCTAAGTATTCAGGCGCTTTTTCTGACACCAATCTGACTACTTGTGGTTTGGGAAGGCGTAGCATATGTAACGTTTGAATTAAGGGGCGCCGTTAGGCGTCCCGCTTGAATGATGGGTTAGGCATCGGGTGACGCCTCCATTGAAGCTTTAAAACTCAACCACTCTTGCCATGCCCGCTCGGGATCAATATCAGCATAACCTCGCGACTCAACTACCGCGATATGAGCCGAGCGCGGCATGGCAATACAGGCAGCCTTATCTCGGGCTTCGATTACCTCTGCTTCGGTGAGTGAGGCCCCTTTTTGATTCTCAAGGTTTAACAGGACCGCGACCAGTGCTGGAACTGGTGTAAGGATGAGGTCATCTGGTTCATCGGAGGGCATATTAGTCACTTTTTGTAGCCTAACGTTTGAATTAAGGGGCTGGCTTTAGCCAGTCCCGCTTGAATGATGGGTTAGGTTTATTGACAATCTTCATTGTATGGACTCCGAATATCTTCGCAATTTAGTGCATAACGATTATTTTCAATTTCAAATACTACAAAGCTCGCTTGTAAATCGCTCCACTTACCATTTAAAGGTAAATCAAACTCGATAGTGGCTACAATTTTTAAGTCATTTGGTTTGTAAAATCTAATAAGCCTATATGGATTGGGCTTGCCACCATTTGCACTATCCCAATCTGAAACTGAGAAATCAGTGACACCAGGATAATATTGCTCTGAGCGATAGTTTTTAATTTCGTACTTAATTCGTTCAGCTCCTGTAAGTTCTGGAGTTTGGTAAGCCATCGCATAACCTAATGCATTAAACACGGCATCATAATGTTCAGTTGCAAGAACGTTTACCCAATGACGGGTAATTTCAAGTAATCCCGATTCTGTAAGGCTGTCGGCTTGAACTTCCATTATTAAACCTAACGTTTGAATTAAGGGGCGCCGTTAGGCGTCCCGCTTGAATGATGGGTTAGGCTTGAAACGATGTAATGAGAACATACATAAATTCCAATGCAGGAAAAATTAGAACTGGTAGTAGAAATATAACAGTTCTCTGTTTTGCAGGTGAAATTGCGCCAAGAAAAACCGCAAGTACAAGTGTGCTAAGCCAAAAACAAAAGAAAATATTTGATAAATGTTGGTATGGCTCGGCTAGGTTTGTATCTCCAGTTGCCCCAGTTTTGTAATCAAAAAGTGAGCCAGCAATTTTTGAGTAGTGGTTTGCAACAGCAATAAGTAAAAATTGCAGAATACTCAGTACGAAAAATAAGGTTTTTGATAAATTTTCACTGAGTTTAAGCATTGAAGCCTAACGTTTGAATTAAGGGGCACGCTTTAGCGTGTCCCGCTTGAATGATGGGTTGGGCAGCATTATTTGATGCATGGCTCTGCAGCTATTGAGCATAGTTGAATAATTGCTGCTACTGGTGTTACGTCATGTACCTTTTTGCAACCAACGTACCATACAAAAACATGCTGCCCTTTTTTAAGCTCCTCAGGCTCAACTGACCCGCCATATACAGTAAATAGCTCTGTTTCTTTTACAACCTTAATAGGTTTTGATTTTTGTTCTCTAAGTCTTATTTCATGGCCTGCAACTTTGGAAATGACACCTTTCACCGAAGGCGGTGATGGATCAATTTCTCCTCCGTCAGGTACAGGTAAAACACATGAAGCCGCAATTGCTTGAGGCGTAAACAAAGCAGCAATTAATACAGTCGGAATAACAAACTTAATCATGGTTTGATGCCCAACGTTTGAATTAAGGGGCGCGCTTTAGCGCGTCCCGCTTGAATGATGGGTTAGAGCTTATCATTTGGTTGAACCGTAAAATAGTAACGTGGCTGAACACCAAAATTGGTTGGCAGTGAACTGCGGCCAACTATATCAACAGATATTTGACCATTCTTATGTTTATGCCAATCAATATCAAAATGCATAATTAAGTTTTCAAAGTTGCGCTGAAAATGCATTTCGGATTCTTGCTTTACCAGCCAATAATCGTAGCCGTAACTTTCTAGTTCTTTCCCAACCAACTCAGTAGCTAGCAGCGATTTTTTAAAATTCGCTCGCCTATTTAGATACTCTCGGATCATAAGCTCTAACGTTTGAATTAAGGGGCGTGCTTTAGCACGTCCCGCTTGAATGATGGGTTAGGTGTTTTTAAGACGAAGTGCATAATGAATTTTGCATAGTGTATTAACCCAACCATTTGTAGTTTTTTCTTCGGCTTTGGCACCACAAACTTCGCATAGCTCTAAGCTTTTTTCTTTAATTTCTTCTAAGTAACCACCGAAGTTTTCGTTCCATGGTTTTATGTCAAAGTTCAAAGAGCCCCACTTCTGATAAACACTTGTAACTTGAATGCCACTAGGCAACTTATCATACACAGCATCAATTAGAGGTAACCAACCGTCACCGCATGTTTTCTTTATCCAACTTTTGGACTCTTCTCGATTCATATTTTGCAAACACCTAACGTTTAAATTAAGGGGCGCCGCTAGGCGTCCCGCTTGAATGATGGGTTAGGATTTTTGGTCACAAAATTTTCCATAAGGTGTACGTTTAGTGAGCGACTTACCAGTGGGGTTTGATGAGCGTAATTGTTTAGACTGGGCGATAATCTTTTCACTGTTTGCGGCATCGCCAATTTGCTTCAGTGCCTCACCGTACTCATCTAAAACCTCAGCATAACCAATAGGGTCTTGTGCAATTGTCTCTTTCGAAGTTGCGGCAACCCCAGATTGATAATAAGTGGATGCTTCTTTAAATAACTTTTGGTCAAAATGCAACCGAGCTAACTCAAAGTAATCCATGATAATTGGGCCGTTGCTTTCCTTATCTGATTCTAAGGCTTTTTCCAAAGATTTTTTGGCTTCTGTGTAATCGCATATTACTCCTGAGGTTCGACCGTATTCATACCACAAGCCAGTAATGGCTTGCGGTTCTGCGCCACCAAGTTCGGCATTTATTGCAGCTCTTCCGCAGGCTTGTCTAGCCTTCCACCATTCTCCTTGATGCTGAAACCCCATACACCCTTGAGCATAGTTTTGAGCGGTTTTGAGGTTGATTGGATTGGCACATGAAACAAGCGTTAATGCTGTTGCAATGAATAGAGAGGTGGATTTCATATAATCCTAACGTTTGAATTAAGGGGCTGGCTTTAGCCAGTCCCGCTTGAATGATGGGTTGGGCTGCATTACGGCATGCCCTTTAGGCCTTGAAACTCTAGCGCAGCCATAAAGTTTTTGAGCATACGCTCTTGCTCTTCTGGGCTGTTTCTCGTTGAAGAGTTAGTCCATTTTTCAAATGCCTTTGCGTTGAAGTCAATGAGGCCATTTCCTCCACCCTCGACGTCCACAACCAGATAACGGGCACCTTCACGGTATTCTGCGGTGAAGCGTCCAGTAAACTGAACCTCAAAGCCTTCGCTGCTTCGGACACCTTGTTTGTTTAACCAACTGAACATTTTTTATGAGGCCCAACGTAAAGTAGGCATCCTAATTGACGGTTTACTTTCCGTCATTAGAATGTATTTTGTAAAATTATTAAAATTTAATCTTTTTATAAACATATGATTATTAATTTTTAGTGCTTCCTAAATCATAAAAGTTAAAGCATCAGAAAATAATGCAGCTAACTTCCAAAGTAAGTCCAAAATTGATTGTAAATGAATAGGTCAATCTTGTGGAATTATGCAGAAAAATGACCAAAATTATATCGAGCGTGACAATTTCGACGACTGTCAGCGTGTATTCGTGATCGAGGGCGAGTCAATGACATTATAAATCAATGGGTTATATCAACTGTTAATCTGAAATTAACTTAATTAAATCATATGGTTATTAGTTGAGCGTGACAGTGCTAGTGCAACAAGTTGACCAAATAAATGAAAAACTTAGCGAGTCCATCTCTACGATGAGAGGGCTCGGATGTAAAGAACATATAAATCACATAACAAATCAATAGAAAGATAAATACTCGAGCTAGAAAGATTGATAGTTTTCGATATTTATCTTTAATTTGGCTGCCGCCAGGCTGTCTTGATGCATCCCATTCAAGAAAAACAAAGACCGCAATCATAGGGAAAGCTGCCAAAAAGAATAATATGAACAGTATGGTCAATCAATGTCCCTTATCGACCCAAAGCAGCCGTCAGCGCGTCCTGCTTGAATGATGGGTTAGGGGTTGGAGACATTAAGAAAACCTATAGACCTCTTCAACAGGAAACCTCCAACTACAACCAATAATATGCCTAGAAAAATATGTGGGAAAGACCCGAGCAACCCTGCCAGTATAAGCAAAACACCTTTGATAACACATGCGACGCAGACAGGGATAGAACCATAGGCTTTTATATTATTTTCAATATTTTTAGGAATTTTCTCAAAGCCGCCGTATTTGAATTTTGCCTCGTAAATTCTCATAAGATAGTAACAAAGGCCACCAAATGCCATTAAGCCAGCAATCGTATCAATAAAGCTGAACATAAACCCCTAACGTTTGAATTAAGGGGCGCCGTTAGGCGTCCCGCTTGAATGATGGGTTAGGGCTGACTTTTGACTGTAGCGATAACCTAACCAATTTTCGATACCAACAGCCAACAGGGTTGTGCCTATTATTGCCCAGAAAAAAACGACACCAGGCACACCTCCAAGTTGAAAAGCTATTTTTGCTAGGCGAGTTGGTTGATCGCCATGTGCGGCTAAATAAGCAGGATAACAACTAAATAAACCAAGAAGCGCCGCCCAAGGCGCTAAGCCTTTGACGGTAGGTTTGTGTTTGCCATAGAGCGCCTTATCATTGGTTTTTGGAATGGCGGCTTTATCCTCTAGTGCCAGATATTTTTTACTTAAGGCGGCCTTATTGGTTAATAAATAACCTAGCACAGCAAGCAGGGTTAAAAAGACAAATAAAAGGGTTAGCAAAGAGAAGTCTTTCAAAATAGCTAGTGAAATTGCGCTAGCCATACTGAGCCAGAGTAATTCTTTAACGATGAAAAATTGGTTCCTCACAGGATTTAAGCCCTAACGTTTGACATAAGGGGCACGCTTTAGCGTGTCCCGCTTGATGGATGGGTTAGCCCAGCTCAATAGGTGAAACATAGCAATACTCCCCATTACCCTGACCACCTTGAGATGTTTTTGAATATGTTTTGCATGAAAATGCTTTTATTTCATGCCCCATAACTTTTGTTGCCTCGGACAGATTACCTTCCATGCCTTGAGATGGGGCTAAAAGCACTTGAAGTGATTTAGGTTCAATAATACCAAATGCATGAGCACAACCAGAGCCACCACAATAATGCTGGATTAATAGTAGTGGGGAATTCTGCGAGTTGGTATCACAACGAGCAAAAAGAAACTCATTGCGAACGGAATACCTTAGTTTGATGCTGTGATTAGTGTTGGATATTTTGATTGTAAAGTAAGGTTGTTTTACATCATTACTATTAAATACTTCGATCTGACTGACACCACAGGCAAAGCGATCATGGGGTGTGTCACTGCCTGCAAAGCTAACTTGAGGTAGAAGCGTTATTAGAACAATGAGTAGGCTACGGAACATAGGGGCTAACCGTTATTATGCGGACGGGTGCGTCCGTATAATAATATTGAATATGTGTGATTTAGCATGCTTTTTTTCTTTTTATATCTGATAGTTAGATGTTTCCCTGTCCGTATAATAATAAATTGCAAGTACGGACGCAAACACTATGGAAATCGGTGAATAATTCGAGACAAGAAATGGCTGCTATTGGCCGAAAGCAGACTATAAACTGTCAGCGTGACAGTTTTGACAACTGTTAGCGAGCATACGTGATTGAGGGCGAGTCAATAACAATATAAATCAATAGGTTATATCAACTGTTAATCCGTGTGTCCCTGGTTCGAGCCCAGGTCGAGGAGCCATAAAAAAGCCCCGCATAATAGCGGGGCTTTTTATTTCAGAACCTTTTAGCCAAAACAGACACCCAAAATGGGTGATATTAATTAATCTTTGCTACTAAATATCGACATTAACGATTTATTAATTTCATTCTGAACAAGTACAGGTGCCATAGATGGGTTTGTTTTTAATGTTGTTGCCCAATCTGCATTTAAATCTATATTGGCTTGAGAGCCAGAAGTATCAGTAGCAGCGCCATTCAGCTGTGATGTTAGGCTAGCAAGCTCAGTAGGCAAACTATTGTCACTAGATGAGTCGGTGCTTGAGTCATCACCAAACAGAAGTTTGTCGTTACTCAATTTGCTCGCATTGATTTGCTGTAATAAACCCTGCGCTGTATAGGTTTGAGTGGCTGGATTAGTGGTTGTACTATTTAAGGTTACAGACGAACTGGCAGATGATTCAAGTTGATTCAGGATTGAAGATATATCAGTATCGGTTGAAGTAGTGGTGGTAGAAGTTCCCGACGTGGAATACACACTATTTAAAAGATTAGAGTACCCATTAGTTACAGATGATATAGCCACAGTAGCCTCGCTTCTTACAAAGTCACAACACAAATATCCCTAACTAGACTAACGGCAGCATTCTTGTGAATCTTTATAGGTAATCCAAATATTGCCCAAATAAAAAGCCAGCATCTGATGCTGGCTTTTTATTTTCCTGAACGTGACTGAAACGTGAGAATTACTCTACGTTAGAGTCACGCTTACCTTGTTTGATTGTGGAGGCAGCAAACGGCTATATGATCATTTGATCTACCACTAATTAGATGCTTTTGCTTCCTCAGGAAACTCATTAAACAAATCAATAACCAAGTCTGATCGGTAAAGGTAAACAAGAAAAAAAAGATCAAATATCACCACGCTTAACACTAAAATTAAATCATCAGAGTTGAGCTTATTAACCAATTTAAAGTTCAGCGCTATGAAAAGTAGAGTTGACCCTAAATAAGAGCTCATCAATAACTTTCTGCCACTCAGCCATACTAACCGCATGAATTTATGGGCTTCTGGCAATCGGTGACCTATTGAAATCAAGACTAGCAGGGCAGGGATATCAATGGTGATCAGCGCTGGATTGACTTGAACAGCCAGCCAATCTACCGATAACACTTCAAATGGCATCAATTTATATGCTGCCAGAAAAATAATGTGTTTCAAGCCGAATAGCATGGCCAGCCATAGCGCTGCTGGAATCTTCAGGTTTAGAAAATCGTCGTAAAAACGAGCGTCATATTTAAGCAAAGTTAAAAACTTTCTGTATTAATTAGTAATTAAAGTATAGCGTAACGCTTTTGCATACAATAGATTCAAAATAAAAAGCCAGCATTTGATGCTGGCTTTTTATTTTACAAACAGAGGTCTAGATATCTAAACGCTTAACGCACTATCAATTCTATCTAGCGCATTCACTAGGTTTTCCATTGAAGTAGCGAACGAGATACGGAAATAGCCTTCAGCACCGAATGCAGAGCCTGGCACCACGGCTACGCCTACTTTTTCAAGCAGGTATTCAGACAGCGCCATATCGTTTTCGGCGCTGATTTTGCCTGCCTTGAACAGATTGCTGATGGCAACGCGTGCATCTGGGAAGGCATAGAATGCACCGCCAGCTTTAATGCAGTTTAAGCCAGGCATGCTGTTAAAGCGGTTGACTACATATTCATGGCGTTCGATAAATGCTTCTACCATCGGCGTAATGCAGTCTTGTGGGCCTTCAAGCGCGGCTTGTGCGGCGACTTGAGAGATGGATGTTGGGTTGGAGGTAGATTGCGATTGCAGTATCTCCATGGCCTTGATGATGTAAGCAGGGCCCGCGGCATAGCCGATGCGCCAACCTGTCATGGAGTAGGCTTTAGATACGCCGTTGAGCACGATGCAGCGTGGCTTTAACTCTGGTGTGGCATTGAGTATGTTGTAGAACTTTTCGCCTGTGAGGTTCACGTGTTCATACATGTCATCAGTGGCTACCAGCACGTGTGGGTATTTTTTCAACACTTCGCCCAAGGCTTTTAATTCTGCCAAGGTATAGACAGAGCCTGTAGGGTTGGATGGTGAGTTGATCATGAACAGCTTGGTTTTTGGCGTGATCGCCGCTTCAAGCTGGGCTGGCAGCAATTTGAATTCCTGCTCGATACCGCATTGGATGATGACTGGCTTGGCACCAGCTACCAACGCAATGTCGGCATATGAAACCCAGTATGGCGCAGGCACAATGACTTCATCGCCTGGGTTGAGCACAGCAAGCGCCAGATTGAAAATACATTGCTTGCCACCTACACCGACAATGACTTCTTTTTCAGTATATTCGAGGCCGTTTTGGTTTTTGAATTTGGTGACAATGGCTTTTTTCAGGCCTGGAATACCCGCAACAGGGGTGTATTTGGTAAAGCCGCGATCAATGGCTTTTTTCGCTGCATCTTTAATGTGCTGCGGGGTATCAAAATCTGGTTCGCCAGCGCCAAGACCGATGATGTCTTTGCCTTCAGCCTTGAGTTTGCCAGCGCGTGCTGTGACTGCAAGGGTGGGGGATTCTTTGATGGTTTGAACGCGGTCTGAGAGTGTGATATCGAACTGTTCCAAAATGGCTATCCTTAGGGCGGCTGGTTATGTACCGACTACATAACCAAATGGCGTGGTAAAAAACATGCGATTTTACGCGTAAAACCCCCGATAAGAAACTAAAAACTGCAGTTTTTTCTTAATATCCAGATGCTTATCTGTTAATCCAAAGGCTCACAAAGCTCAATTTCTAAGCTTATTGGCAAGCCTCTTTGCAGGTGATTGCGGTATTAAATTCTTGTGCGATGTCTTTATCAATATCCTGTAACGCAAGCTTGATGGCATTGACTTCTTTTTGATCACCAGCCTTTGCCGCAATCATGCCTATCCTGAACAGGGAGTCACTATTCAATGGGTTGATCTCAAGCGATTTTCGATACGATTTGAGTGCGCTGTCTTTTTGCTCTAGGTTTTCTTGCGCAAAGCCGATTTCGTACCACGCTTCTGTACTATTCGGCTCATCTTTAATCCAGCGAGTAGCGATTTCATCCAACTTGCTCCAGTTGCCTTGTAATTCGGGGATGGCGATCTGCAAGAAGAATGGCTTATCACTTTCTTCGGCTTCCCAGAAGGTTTTGCCTTCAATCAAAAAGTTCTTTTCCACGGGCAGGTTTTGTAGGTTGGCAAGCCAGTCAATGGGAAGGGCATAGAAATAGGAGTGATGACCTATGGTTTTAAAAGTATTGATGCCAATCAAGCGGCCTTCATTATCAAATAGACCGCTGCCGCTTGCCCCAAGGCCAAACCGTGCGGTGCTGCGGATGATATTGCCATGATCTAATGGATAAACCGATTTGATGGTGCCAACAGAGGTGATGGGGTTAGGGCTGCCGCCAGAATGGCCGATTGCGATTATTTCCTGACCCTTTTTAAGGCCTTGGCTACTACCTAATTCCACGGGCTTGGTTGGTAAGCCTTCCGTGGTTAAAAGGCATAAATCATGGTTGCGATCAGCCTGAATGCCGCTGATGGTAAATGTTTCATCACCACGTGAAATCCAGGGCTCTTTGGTTTGGCGGAAGATGTGGCAGTTGGTGAGTACCTTGTTATCAGCTACCACCACCCCTGAGCCATACGCCAAGCTGCCATTAGTGTTGTAGCCGCGCACTAATACGATAGAGAAAAATGAGCCCATTAATTTATCTTGTTCGAACGCCATTGCTGGCTGAATCAGGGTAGATAAGAGTAGGCTAGTAAGGCTTACAAACAAGATGAAATGTCGCATGGTTTTCCTCGAAATCAGTCATTATTATAATAATGTTGGCTAGCTGCTTGCTTAAGCACAATGCGCCGCCATCTATGCTTTATAGCTATGATGTAACGTTAACCTAGACACTAAAATTATGGGCAAAGTTCGCGGTTTGCCCTGTTAGAATGAGTACCTAATCCAAAGGTTTTGAATGATCGTCACTTTCCCCAATAGTCTGTACAAACTACACCAACCATTCCAGCCCGCAGGCGACCAGCCGCAAGCCATTGAGAAACTCACGGCGGGCATAGAGCAGGGCATGAAATTCCAGACTTTGCTCGGGGTAACGGGCTCTGGTAAGACTTACACGATTGCCAATGTCATCGCCCGTATTGGCCGCCCAGCGATTGTGATGGCGCCCAATAAAACGCTCGCTGCACAGTTATATTCAGAGTTTCGCGAGTTTTTCCCGCACAACTCGGTGGAGTATTTCGTCTCGTACTACGATTACTACCAGCCCGAGGCTTATGTGCCTTCGCGCGATTTGTTCATTGAAAAAGATTCCAGCATCAATGAGCACATTGAGCAGATGCGCCTCTCTGCCACCAAGGCATTGCTGGAGCGTGAAGACAGTATTATCGTGGCCACGGTTTCAGCGATATATGGTATTGGCGACCCAACCGATTACCACGGCATGGTGCTGCACCTGACGCAGGGCGAGAGGATTCCGCAACGCGACATCATCCAGCGCTTGGTCGGCATGCAATATGACCGCAACGATTTTGATTTCTCGCGTGGCGCGTTCCGCGTGCGCGGTGATGTGATTGATGTATTCCCCGCTGAAAACTCTGAGACGGCGATTCGCATTTCTTTGTTTGATGATGAAGTTGAATCACTGACCATGTTTGACCCGCTGACGGGCCAGATTTTCCAGAAAATCCAGCGCTATACGGTTTATCCATCCAGCCACTATGTCACGCCGCGTGAGACAACGATACGCGCTATGGAAAAGATCAAGGCTGAGCTGCGTGACCGTGTTGATTTTTACATCAAGACAGGCAAGCTGGTAGAAGCGCAGCGGATTGAACAACGCACGCGCTTTGACCTTGAAATGTTGAATGAGATTGGCTTCTGCAAAGGCATTGAAAACTACTCTCGCCACTTGTCAGGGCGTAATCCAGGCGACCCGCCCCCTACATTGATTGATTACCTGCCTGAAAATGCACTGATGATTATCGACGAAAGTCATGTCACTGTGCCGCAAGTAGGCGGCATGTATAAAGGTGATAGATCACGTAAAGAAAATCTGGTGGATTATGGTTTCCGTTTGCCATCCGCACTTGATAATCGCCCGCTCAAGTTTGAAGAGTTTGAAAAAATCATGCGTCAGTGCATATTTGTTTCAGCAACACCTGCTGATTACGAGGCTGCGCATACCCAGCAAGTGGTTGAGCAGGTTGCCCGCCCAACGGGTTTGATTGATCCTGAAATCACCGTTAAACCTGCGGATACCCAGGTGGATGATCTACTATCGGAGATTAAGCTGCGCGTTGCTGTTCAAGAGCGTGTATTAGCCACTACACTGACCAAACGCATGGCTGAAGACCTTACTGATTATCTCTCTGAGCATGGTGTGAAAGTGCGCTATCTGCACTCTGATATTGATACAGTTGAACGTGTGGAGATTATTCGGGATTTACGCCTAGGCGAATTTGATGTCCTGGTTGGTATTAACCTACTGCGCGAAGGTTTGGATATTCCAGAGGTGTCGCTGGTAGCTGTGCTGGATGCAGATAAAGAAGGTTTCCTGCGCTCAGAACGTTCATTGATACAAACATCAGGCCGTGCAGCGCGTAATCTGAACGGTAAGGTGATTTTCTACGCCAACAGAATCACTCGCTCAATGAAGGCGGCGATGGATGAGACCTCACGCAGGCGCATCAAGCAAATGGCTTTTAATGAAGCCAACGGTATTGTGCCGCGCGGTGTAACTAAGCGTATCAAAGATATTATTGATGGTGTGTACGACATAGATGATGCCAAACGTGAACGTAAAGCGGCACAAGACCAGGCCAGCTATGAATTGTTGAGTGAGAAGCAGATACTCAAAGAGATCAAGCGCATCGAAAAAGCCATGCACGATAGTGCC
>DATHWP010000135.1:0-4058 GCA_035460505.1 Methyloradius sp.
CTGCTATTGGCCGATAGCAGTCATTAGCTAGATTCATTATTCGTTTAGTAGAACTTAGCTTTTATAAAGCAAAAGCCCCGAAAATCGGGGCTTTTGCTTTACTACTAATTATCTAAAGTTACTTGGTTTCTGGTGCAGGTGCTACTGTCGCTGGCTCGCTACCATCATCACCGTTGAGTACTGTGCCATCGTTGTCCGCAACTTGATTAGCACGACGCTCAAGGTAGGCATCACGCATGAACGCATATGGGTCAAGTGCTGCTTCATCCAGCAAATCGCTGGCTGGTAGGTATTGCGCACGCTTGTCTACAATGTAGAGTAGGCGGCCAAGGTTACGTGTTCTTGGATCATCTACATAACTGATTGGGTCAAATGCCAGAGTATCAACAACCAAACCAGTGGTGTCGCGCACGCTGCTTGGGCCAATGAATGGTAATACTAGATAAGCACCATCACCTACACCCCAGTAGCCCAATGTTTGGCCGAAATCTTCAGTGTGCTTAGGCACGTTATCCATAGAAGCAACATCAATGAAACCTGCAATACCGAAGGTGCTGTTGATAACGAAACGACCAGCTTCACTGGTTGCATTGGCAATCTTGAATTGCAACAGATTGTTGATTGCAGAAACGAACGTGTTCAAGTTGCGGAAGAAGTTACCTACCCCCGTGCGCACTGGGCTTGGCAATACTGCCTTGTATGCACCTGCGACTGGTTTGATAACGGTTTTATCGGCAACGTCATTAAATTTATAAACGCCGCGGTTGAATCCTTCAATTGGGTCTTTGTTTGCTTGGGTGGCACAACCACTTAGCAAAGAAGTGGTCAAAACGATGCTGGCAATCAAGCCTAAAGTGTTGATACGCATTAAATGTTCCAAACCTTTTTTATTTATTCGTAATGATTAGCTTAAACTGCAAGCAATTAGCCCAGACTTTAACCGAGCCCCACATTATTGTCTATCCTCGAACCGTGATATTGCTGTTTTGTTGTAAAAAAGTAACACATTTTGACACTACATTTTTTAGGTACCTTCAGACCATCATGATCTACCAGAAAGGCAGCATATGTCCGCTATATCACTTTCAGAATATTTGACCGATAAACAGCAAAAATTTGCTCATCTGAATGATGGTTTGGTCAGCGTATTAACAGACCTTGCCGAGGCCTGTAAAAAAACAGCGCATGCCGTAAACCAGGGTGCGTTGACCCATTCGCTTGAAAGCTTGGATTCAATCAATGTGCAGGGGGAAAAACAGCAGGCGCTGGATGTGATTAGCAATGACATTTTCCTAGCGTTTGCTGATCAAAACCCGCATGTGGCTGGTCTGGTTTCAGAAGAGTTGCCAGACGTTTATCTTCCGCATCAGTCATCTGCTCATCAACCACCGACGCAGCGATATTTACTAGCATTTGATCCCCTAGATGGCTCTTCTAACGTTAGCCTGAATATTTCAGTTGGCTCTATATTTTCAGTGTTACCTTGCCCTGATGAGGTTAAACAGCCTCAGTCGCAAGACTTCTTACAAGCTGGTAAACATCAAGTCTGCGCTGGCTATGCTATGTATGGCTTCTCTACCATGCTGGTCATTACGCTTGGTGATGGGGTTGATTGTTTTACGCTTGATGAAGCTATAGGTGAGTTTATTTTGACCCATGCTGAGATGAAAATCCCCCCAGATGCCAATGAATTCGCCATCAATATGTCGCATCAGCGTTTTTGGGAGCCAGCAATACAGCGCTATGTAGGTGAATGCTTACAAGGTGTTGAGGGTGAGCGCAAAAAGGATTTTAATATGCGCTGGGTGGCTTCTATGGTGGCAGAGGTGCACCGCATTTTAGTGCGCGGTGGTGTGTTTATGTACCCAACGGATAGCAAGATCAAAAAGCAGGGCGGAAAATTACGTTTGTTATACGAAGCCAATCCCATGAGTTTTATTGCTGAACAAGCTGGAGGGGCTTCAAGCACTGCTTATGAGCGAATATTGGATATAACCCCACAGTCCATCCACCAACGCGTCGGTGTGGTGTTGGGGGCTAAGCATGAAGTGGATTTAGTGACTGCTTATCACAATGGCTAATCAATAATATGCTGACCACAGACCTGGATGTACTCATGGTTGTTGCAAACTCATCAGCACATTGAGGTCGTTCAGATAACCCTTTAAGTTTTCTTGCAGGTTTTTTCGTTGTTTGGGTGTGGCGGTGTGATGCAAGCGCGCTATGGTCTGGCAAGACTCGGTGGTTAGCTGGTTAATATAAGCGCTGTATCCTGCGTCTTCAGGGTCTGTCATTTCGCGCATAAAGGCTTGTATCTTGGTGTTGGCTTGTGTGCCAGCTAATTTACCTTGTTCTATCGCTCGCAATATAGACAATATTGCCTGTTGCTTTTCCAACCTTCTCTGGTAGCTGATTTCTGGTTTAAAGCTTGAGGTTTGAATACTTATGAGTAGTAACTCCTCCTGATCGCTATTGAGATTGCCATAGAATGATTCTGCCCGATCAACCGCATCTTTCAGCCGTTTTTTCTGACGCTTATCAAGGTTTTCATCCATCCATTTGTCGCGCCATTTTTCATTGTCGACGCCGAATTTATTTTCTATGTGTGTTATTTGCTTTGCAGATAGATCTGGCGCAATAGATTCAATAATTGGGGCAATCTCCAAGTTGAGTTGTTCAATGCGCGTTTTGGCCGCATCAAACACACTGCACACTTGCTGTGGGGTAACGTCACGCTGCATCAAGCTAGCCGTGTTTTGCATTAAATCAGCATATTTTGGCAGTTCATTTTGGCGATGCCATTGCTGTAATTGATTGAGCTGCTGCTTGATTAATGGCTTTTGTTTTGCTGAAAAATCCACATAACCATCTAGCCACCAGTAAAGCAGATCAGGTGCATTGTTATAAGTCAGCTTCAAGGCGCTGCAACTGGAAAGCAAACAGAAAATGCATGCCATCACAATTAAGGCTAACGACTTACTTTGGTGTAATGGACGGTTTGTCTGCATTATTTGGCCGATTTATAAAGTGTGAGCGCTAATTCGCGTTGCGTTGCGTGATCGACAATTGGCAGCGGATATTCGCGGCCAATCTCTATGTTTAAAGTTTGTTGGCGCAACGGCGGGATGAGCCAAGGTGCGTGAACTTCTTTATCATTACATTGCTTAAGTTCAGGCACATATTTGCGAATGAATTTTCCCTGTGCGTCAAATTTTTCACTTTGAGAGATTGTGTTGAATATCCTGAAATAAGGTTGTGCATCGCAACCGGTTGAGGCTGCCCATTGCCAGCCGCCGTTGTTGGCGCTGAAATCAAAATCGATCAGCTTTTCGGCGAAATATTGTTCGCCCCAGCGCCAGTCGATGAGTAAATCTTTTACCAGAAAACTCGCCGCGACCATGCGCAAACGGTTATGCATCCAGCCTGTTTGATTCAATTGGCGCATGGCGGCATCCACCAATGGATAGCCTGTTTTGCCATCGCACCAGGCTTTAAACAGCTTTTCATTATTGGGGAAGGGCAATGAATCATATTCAGGCTTGAATGATTTGCCATCAGCTACTCTGGGATTGTGATGCAGAATCTGGAAATAGAAATCACGCCAGATCAATTCATTGAGCCAGCCTTCAGCACCTGTTCCTCCCGTTTGCCATGCAGTTCTCGCCAAATGACGCACAGAGACTGTACCAAATCGCAAGTGCACTGAAAGGTAGGACGGGCCTTTAACCGCTGGGAAGTCACGTGCTGCCTTGTATTGTTGTATGCGATCTGTGAAGTCATTGAACAAAGCTGCACCGCCAGACATGCCTGTCGGTAGTTTCATGGTTTTTAGATTGGTGCGCTGGAAGCCCATACTCTCCAATGAAATATCAGGAAAATTCTTTTCAGGTTTCGCTAAATGATCGCTGTAACGGTCAACCGGGTAGGCACTTAAGTAGAAGTCATTCAGCTTTTTAAGGTGCGCATTCTTGTAAGGGGTAAAGACACTGTATGGCTTACTTGATAGTGAGAGCACTTCATCCTGCTCGAAAATCACCTGGTCTTTGAACTGGTGAAAT
>DATHWP010000136.1:0-13476 GCA_035460505.1 Methyloradius sp.
GCTCTTACCTTTACTTTGAGCAATAACTTACTGCAAAAACCAGTTGAGCCTTTAGCGGCGCAGGTGGCTTTGCTAGCCAATGAAGAGGCCAAGCTAGGCTGGATATTAAGCTATAACAAAAATGCCAAGGGTGAAACCACACTGCATGCGACTGCATTGGCCAGCTTGGCACCGATTAGCGAAAAATCGTACGAGCTATGGATATTGCCGCCAGACAAATCTGCGCCTATCTCACTCGGTGTCTTACCTAATACTGGCGATAGCCAGATTCAACTACAGTCTACATTAGCCAAGTTAGCCAAAGAAGGTGCTTTAGCCGTCACGCTAGAGCAACTAGGTGGCTCACCTGATGGCAAGCCTAAAGGGCCGGTTGTATATCAAGGCAAGCTCGCACAGATATAAATATTTGGCAGTCTTTACGAAAAAAGCGCATTTTTTAATGCGCTTTTTTATTTTGTTGAATCTGAAAAAGTTTTTACTGCGTATATGTAATCAATGAACCAAGTAGTTCGACTTAACAATGACTCAATAAAGGAAATACACAGTCATGCAAGTAACTAATTTAGCGATCAATTGGTCTGAACGTGGTCTAGTGCCAGATTACGCAATACGTGCAGGTATACGCCGCTTGGTAGAAACGCGGCTCAAGGAAATCTCAGCATCGGATTGTGAAATAGGCGCTGACCTTGAGAACCGTTTCGTTGCGCATATGAATAGGTCGCCAATCGCGCCTTTACCAGAAATGGCCAATGCACAACATTATGAAGTCCCTGCAGATTTCTTTCAGTATTGCCTGGGCAAGTATCGCAAATACAGCTCATGCTTCTGGGCAGAAGACACCAAAACGCTGGATGAAGCTGAAGCACTTGCCTTAAAAATTACTTGTGAGCATGCAGGCATCAAGAATGGACACAAAATTCTGGAGCTTGGCTGTGGCTGGGGTTCGCTGACACTGTGGATGGCAGCACAGTATCCTGATAGCAAGGTTACAGCCGTCTCAAACTCCCACTCGCAGCGCGAATACATCACTGCGGAAGCCAATAAACGCGGTCTGTTCAATGTGGATGTGATTACACGGGACATGAACGAATTCGAAGCCCCAAGCCAGTATGACCGCATTGTGTCAGTCGAGATGTTCGAACACATGCGCAACTATCAGAAGTTATTTGGCAAAGTGCATGAGTGGCTAGTACCTGGCGGCCGATTCTTCATGCATATATTTGTGCATCGCCTGACGCCATATGCCTTTGAAGTAGCGGGTGACGATGACTGGATGAGCCAATTCTTCTTCTCTGGCGGCATTATGCCTAGCGATGATCTACCACTGCGCTTTCAGGAAAAACTCAAGATCAAACAACTGTGGCGCTGGAACGGCACGCACTATGCCAAAACAGCCAATGCTTGGCTGGCCAATATGGATGCCAATTACGGCAAGATCAAACCTATTTTAGAAAGCACCTACGGCGCACACGACACCGAAATGTGGCGTAATCGCTGGCGTATTTTCTATATGTCATGTGCTGAGCTGTTTGGCCTTAAAAATGGCCAGGAATGGTGGGTCACGCACTATTTATTTGAACGGCCTGCAGAATAATATGAGCAGCGTATTAATCAACGTAGTTTGCTTCCAAATCTCATGGTTTGCCTGTGTGCTTGGCGCTGCGCATGGCATGCCTTGGCTGGGGCCTATCGTCACGCTGCCTGTGGCTGCATTGCATCTTTATAAAGCACAATCAAAACAAACTGAATTGACCTTAATGCTACTTACCGTCGTATTCGGAAGCCTGTTCGATCAATCAATACTAGTCGCGGGGTTGATTCAGTATCCAGCAACAAACTGGCCCAGCTATCTGTTGCCCATATGGATGGTCGCTCTGTGGCTGGGTTTCAGCACTGCACTCAATGTGAGTTTACGCTGGATGCGGCAACACATGGTCATCGCATCGCTATTTGGCTTAATTGGCGGCCCGCTGGCCTATATCAGCGCTCAAAAATTAGGTGCGATGCAGCTGGTGGAATTTAACACCCTGATGATAGTTCTTGGTATTGGCTGGGCGGTGATCGTACCTTCCCTGCTACTGCTTTCAACCAAGCTGGATGGCTACGCTAAGAATAATATTGAGGTTAGCCATGTTTGACATGCACAGTTACTTGATGGCACTGGGCGCAATCAGCCTGTTTGCGTTCGCGGGGTGGGTTGTCTGCACCTTGAGAAGCAACGTCACATTAGTAGATAGCATGTGGAGCTTATTCTTTCTGCTCGCAGCAATTGTTTATTCACAACAAACCGAAGCTGTTTCAGAAAGAGCTTCGGTCATAACTTTACTGGTAGCCATTTGGGCGCTGAGATTATCCATCTATCTCACCTGCCGTAACTGGGGTCCGCATGAAGACCACCGCTATCAAGCCATACGCAAGAATAATGAACCTAACTTCTGGATTAAAAGCCTGTATATCGTATTTGGCTTGCAAGCCGTGCTGGCCTGGATCATCTCGTTACCACTATTGGGCGCAATTCACGGGACCAAGACTATCACCTGGCTAGATTTTGTGGGCATCGCACTCTGGGTACTCGGCTTTTTGTGGGAAAGCATAGGCGATTGGCAACTTGCTAGGTTCAAGGCGCAAGCCAGCAACAAAGGCAAAGTGATGGCTAAAGGCCTCTGGCGCTTTAGCCGTCACCCTAACTACTTTGGCGAGTTTTGTATCTGGTGGGCTTATGGATTGCTGGCGCTTGCTGCTGGTGCTTGGTGGAGCTTGCCTGCACCTCTGTTGATGACTTTCATGCTACTCAAAGTGAGTGGCGTGGCATTGCTGGAAAAAGACATAGGCGAACGCCGCCCAGCCTATGCGGACTATATCAAGCGCACTAATGCATTTCTGCCTTGGTTGCCCAAAAGTAAATGAACGAGAAAAAATTATGAGAAAACTCATACTCTTTTTAGCGTTCACCCTGATCTCGCAAACGGCTATGGCTGAAGAATGGGCATTTAATGTATTTCTGGATAAAAAGCCTATTGGTGAACATACCTTCACCCTTAATGAGGCGCGCGACACATTGACCAGCAAGGCTAAGTTTGATGTGAAGCTGTTATTCATCAATGCCTACAATTACCTGCATTCAAACAATGAGACATGGCAAGGCGATTGTTTAGCCAGCATTGATGCGAACACCGATGACAATGGTGAAAAAAGTGTGGTGACTGGCAAGCTCGAAGGTCAAAGCTTTGTGCTGAATACTCCCAAAGGCAAACAAACCCTGCCCGCTTGCATCATGACTTTTGCTTACTGGAACCCGAAGATGTTGAGCCAGAGCAAATTGCTTAACCCGCAAACGGGCGATTATCTGGATGTAAAAATTACCCAAGTGGGCAAAGAGAAAATTGAGGTGCGCGGCAAATCGGAGGATGCCGAGCATTACAACGTGATCGCCAAGAAAATGAATATTGATCTCTGGTATTCGCCAGATAAAGCGTGGCTGGCATTGCGCTCTACCACGCCCGAAGGCCGCATCATTAACTACAAGCTGAAGTGAACAATATGTTGAATAAAACCAAGCTGAAATTTCGTAAGCTGACCCTTGTCTTATGTGCCGTATTGCTCGGTGGATGCGCAACAACAAAGCTGCCAGATATCAAACCAGTGGCAAATGTTGAATTATCCAGATTCATGGGTAGCTGGTACGTGATAGGCGTGATACCGACGTTTATTGAAAAAGAAGCCTACAACTCGGTTGAATCTTACAAGCTTGATGCAGATGGCACGATTGCGACCACATTCACCTTCAACAAGGGCGCATTCGACGGCCCTGTAAAAACCTATACGCCACGCGGCTTTGTGGTTAAGAACACGAACAATGCCGAATGGGGCATGCGCTTCATCTGGCCGATTAAAGCAGAATACAAGATCGCTTATCTATCTGCTGATTACAGCCAAACCATCATCGCTCGCAATGCACGCGATTATGTCTGGATTATGGCGCGCACGCCCGTGATTGCTGATGCGCAATACAAAACACTCACAGACTACGTAGCAAGCTTGGGTTACGACATCAGCAAGCTACAAAAAGTACCGCAACAAGCTTTAAACGACAGAAACACAGCCAAAGGAAAATAATGCAAGTATCAAGCACAC
The DNA here is from genome assembly GCA_035460505.1 of Methyloradius sp. Classification (GTDB taxonomy): domain Bacteria; phylum Pseudomonadota; class Gammaproteobacteria; order Burkholderiales; family Methylophilaceae; genus Methyloradius. Next base: position 4,135 of record DATHWP010000136.1, read on the forward strand.
ATTCCATTTTCTCTCGCCTCATACGCTGGCTAGATAGCAGTATTGTGCCCGCCGCAAATGAAGTGGAACTCGATCAGAAAAAGGTAGATTGGCTGCGGGTATTGCCTTTTGTGTTGATGCATCTCGCCTGTTTATCAGTGATCTGGGTGGGCTGGAGCGCCTTTGCCGTTGGCTTTGCGATTACGCTGTATGTGCTAAGAATGTTTGCCGTCACTGGCTTTTACCACCGCTATTTTGCGCATAAAGCCTTTCGCACCTCACGCTTTATGCAGTTTTTATTTGCCGTGTTAGGCGCGACATCTGTGCAGCGTGGCCCTCTGTGGTGGGCATCGCATCACCGTCATCACCATGCCTATTCTGACCACGATGAAGATGCACATTCACCAGTGCGCCATGGGTTTTTCTGGAGTCACTTGGGCTGGTTTTTATCCAATACGCACTTTGCGACCAAACATGAGCTGGTAAAAGATTTCACCAAATTCCCAGAGTTGATGTTTCTTGATCGCTTTGATGTGTTGATTCCGATTTTCTTTGCGCTCTCAATCTATGGTTTTGGCAGCCTGCTTGAAGCTTATGCGCCAGAACTCGGCACCAATGGCCTGCAATTACTGGTCTGGGGTTTTGTGATCTCTACCGTAGTGCTGTATCACGCAACATTCAGCGTCAATTCACTCGCGCATGGCTGGGGTAAAAAAAGATATGCCACCAAAGACCAAAGCCGTAATAACCTGATTATTGCGCTATTTACCCTTGGTGAAGGCTGGCACAACAACCATCACCACTTCCCTGGTTCAGCTAAGCAAGGCTTTTACTGGTGGGAAATTGATCTTACTTTTTACGGCCTGAAAGCCTTGGAAGCCTGCGGCCTGATTTGGGATTTACGTGCTGTACCCAAGCATATTCGCGAAGCACATCAGGTTGAAGCCGCTTTATGAAAATCGCCATTATTGGTTCAGGTGTTGCTGGCAATACGCTCGCTTACCATTTGCATAAAGATCACAAGATTACGGTGTTTGAAGCGGGTAGCTACATTGGTGGCCATACCCATACGCACAATATCATTCATGAAAAACGTGAATATGCAGTAGATACCGGCTTTATTGTATTCAACGACCGCACCTACCCCAATTTCATTCATATGCTCGAAGAGCTAGGTGTGAGTTGGCGTGCAAGCACTATGAGCTTTAGCATTAAGTGCGAAAAATCTGGGTTGGAATACAACGGCACTACGTTGAACTCCCTGTTTGCGCAGCGTCGCAACCTGTTACGCCCTTCTTTTTACCGCATGATAGGCAACATATTACGATTCAATAAAGAATCGCTGGCATTGCTTGAAGATGGCGCTGAAATCAGGCTGGGTGATTATCTGAAGCAAGGCGGCTATAGCCAACAGTTTATTGACTATTACATCATCCCCATGGGCTCGGCTATCTGGTCAACAGATGCCAAGCAAATGCTCGAGTTTCCTGCACGTTTCTTTGTTAGGTTCTTTCACCACCACGGCATGCTCTCTGTGAACAATCGGCCTGAATGGCGCACCATTACTGGTGGTTCAACACGTTACGTAGAAGCCCTGACTGCAGGCTTTAAAGACCATGTCAGGCTCAACACGCCTGTTGCCAAAGTGCGCAGGCTCAAGCAATCAATCAGAGTCACGCCAGTCGGTGGTGTTGAAGAAAGTTTTGACTGGGTATTTTTTGCCTGCCACAGCGATCAGGCGCTGGCCATGTTAAGCGATGCAAGCGATGCTGAAAGCGAGATTCTTGGCGCCATTCCCTACCAGGAGAATTCAGTCTTTCTGCATTATGACCAAAGCCTGCTGCCTAAACGCAAACTGGCTTGGGCTGCTTGGAATTATCATGTCACCCCTACACCGACTGACCGCGTGGCAGTGACTTACAACATGAATATCTTGCAAGGCTTGGAATCAGAACAACCATTGCTGGTGACGCTTAATCACACCAAAGGCATCAATCCATCAAAAGTCATCAAGCGCCTCAAATATCACCACCCTATTTACACAACGGCAGGCGCGGCTGCCCAAGCCCGTCATGCAGAGATCAGTGGTACAAACCGCACGGCTTACGCGGGCGCTTATTGGCGCAATGGCTTTCATGAAGATGGCGTCATGAGTGCGTTAAAAGCGCTTGAACATTTCAACGCGGCTACTCAAGCACAGGCCTCTTGAAATGCAAAGTGCGATTTTTACAGGCTGGGTGAGACATCGCAGGTTTATGCCTGTGGAGCATTTTTTTAAATATCGCATTTACATGATGTTTCTTAATCTGGATGAATTGCCGAAGCTGTTCGAGAAAAGTTGGCTGTGGTCTGCCAAACACCCTAATCTCGCTTGGTTTAAACGTGAGGATTACTTTGGAAACCCTGACCAAGCGCTTAAAACATCGATTGAAGAACTAGTATTGCAAAAAACTGGGCAACTGCCAGCGGGTCCCATTTGTTTGCTGACGAACATGCGTTATTTTGGCTACTGTTTTAACCCAGTCAGCTTTTATTATTGCTTTAAGCCCGATGGCAGAACCTTGCAAGCAATTGTTGCCGACATCACCAATACGCCATGGAAAGAGCGCCATGCCTACGTGTTGGATTGCACAAAAGAAACCAGCATTAACAAGTTGCAACGGTTTAATTTCAGTAAAGAGTTCCATGTATCACCGTTCATGCCCATGGATATTGAATACGACTGGCGCTTTTCAACACCTGCCGACCAACTAAACGTTCACATGCGTAATTTAAGGGCGCGTAGCAAGATGTTTGATGCCACCATGGCGTTAGAGCGCAGGCCCATTACCAATCTCAATTTAGCCTGGGTCTTGTTGGCTTACCCATTCATGACACTCAAAGTAATTTTCGCCATCCATTGGCAAGCTTTATGGCTTTGGCTGAAAAAAGTACCGTTTATTAGCCATCCCAAAAAAATCAGTGCAGATCATTAAGCCTATATTTTAAGAAATGCAAGAGTTCACATGAAAAACAGTCAAAGCAGCAATGTTTATAACCAAAGCTATCAATTAGAAACGCCGCCTACGCTCAAAAATCTCAAGCGGAAACAACGCTCAGGCTGGCTACAGAATATCGCACGCAATCTTGTGCTGACACGGCTGCAGTCTCTAGCGGTCGGGAAATTAACCATCGTTGAGGACGGGCAAAGACATGAATTCGGCAAAGATGGCGGCTTGAATGTGACGATCAATGTACATGATGCGCATTTTTATGGAGAGATTGGCTTCGGCGGCTCAATTGGCGCAGGTGAAGCCTATATGCTGGGCTATTGGACGACCAACAACCTGACCGACCTGATACGAATGATGGTAGTCAACCAGCAAGTGATGGACAACCTTGAAGGTGGCTTGGCATGGCTAGCGAAACCAATACTCAAGAGTTTGCACTGGATGAACCGCAATACCGAACATGGCAGCCGTCGCAATATCGCTGCCCATTATGATCTTGGTAATGACATGTTCCAGCTATTTCTTGACCCCACCATGATGTATTCCTCAGCCATTTTTGATCATGCAGATATGTCACTGGAACAAGCTTCCAAAAGTAAATTAGAACGCATCTGCCAAAAACTACAATTATCGCCAACCGATCATGTGCTTGAAATCGGTACTGGCTGGGGTGGATTTGCCATTTATGCTGCCACGCATTATGGCTGCCAAATCACGACAACGACTATATCCAAAGCCCAATTCGACTTGGCTACTGAGCGCGTAAAGACTGCAGGATTAAGCGATAAAATAACTATTTTATTAAGCGATTACAGAGACTTAAAAGGACAATTTGATAAACTGGTTTCAATAGAAATGATTGAGGCTGTTGGCCACCAGTTTTACGATACTTACTTTTCAAGTTGTGCTCGACTTTTAAAATCTGAAGGCATGATGTTGTTGCAAGCGATTACGATTGCCGACCAGCGATATGAAGCAGCCAAGAACTCTGTCGATTTCATCCAGCGCTATATTTTCCCTGGCAGTTGCATACCTTCAGTCACTGCATTGCAAGACAGCATCACCCGCGCTTCTGATTTTCGCCTGTTTAATCTGGAAGATATTGGCCCACACTATGCCCGTACTTTGGCGGAGTGGCGCATCAATTTTTTCAAGAATATTGATGGCGTTCGTAAGCTGGGTTACTCAGAAGAATTCATCAAGATGTGGGAGTTTTACTTGTGCTATTGCGAAGGCGGCTTTGAAGAGCGCGCATTGGGTGATGTGCATATGCTATTGGTAAAGCCCAACAACAGAAGGCCTGCCTTACTGAACCAGCTTAGCAATTAACTCAATATTAAGTTGCGATTTCCACCCTGTTACGCCCTGCTTCTTTCGCCTGTAGTAGCGCGTTATCAGCATCGACTACGAGTTGGTTAACATCCACAGTCTCTGTTGCAAAATCTGCGCTCGCCAACCCGAGGCTGATCGTACAGTGAATGGTCTCATCACCAGATTTGATACTTGCTTTACTTACGGCTATACGTAATCGTTCCGCTAGTTTTATCGCGTCTTTTTGTGATGTATTTGGCAAAATAGCCAGAAACTCCTCACCACCATATCGACCAACAGAATCATAAGACCGCAATTGATTGCGCAAGGCTTTTACCACTGAAAGCAAAGCAGCATCGCCTACAGGGTGCCCATGTACGTCATTGATTTTTTTGAAGAAGTCAATATCGATCATCAAGATGGAAATTTGTGTTTTCTGGCGCAGGCCTAAGTCAGCTTCACGCTTCAGAATATCTTCGATTGCCCCACGATTCCAAATATTGAGCATCGAATCCATCATGCTGTTACGGCGCACATCATCAAGCTCTAGCAAGAGATTACGCATCGCGGTACTTAAACCACGGGTGGCGAATACTGACTCTATCCAGTAACCGATGGCATCCAGCGTTTGCCTGTCATCTTCACTAAAAATACGTGGTTCGTGGTCCACAATACAAAGCGTACCGACGATATGATCTTCAGTATTACGCAATGGCCGCCCTGCATAGAAGCGAATATTCATCTGTTCACACACATAAGCGTTATCGAAAAAACGCTCGTCTGTTTGTGCATCTTCTACCACCATCATTTCGCCACTAAAGACAATGTGACCACAGATAGATACGTCGCGAGGCCCTGAATTGATGTCCAAACCGACTTGCGATTTAAACCATTCGTAGTCATCAGCGACGATAGAGATGAATACAACGGGTACATTGAATATCTTTTGTGTCAGGCGGGCTATGCGGTCAAATACCTCTTCTGCCGGGGTATATAGAATCTGCATTTTTTTGATGGAGGCAAGACGTTCAGCCTCGTTTGCAGGAATAGGCGCTTTCGTCATAAAAAAGATTCTTTAAACCGAATGTTAATTGGTTAATATACCATGCCGCGCAAGACTTTTGGCCTTAAGAAAACATCCCGAAAGCACCATGAACAGTAATTCTTCAGTCTTTTCACAAACCAATGATCCTCAATTGGAATGGAAAGAGCAGCAGCCATTTTCAGGGCGGTATGGCGATGTTTATTTTTCCAGCGATAGCGGGCTGGATGAGAGCCGTTATGTGTTTCTTAAGCAAAACCATCTGCAGGAACGCTGGTCACGATTAACCAACGAAGTATTTACAATCGCTGAAACAGGGTTTGGCACTGGCCTTAATTTCTTGTGTGCCTGGCAGCTTTGGAATGCAGTTGCACCAGCAGAGGCGAGCCTGCATTTCATTAGCTTTGAAAAATATCCCATTGCCTTAACAGATCTTAAAAAAGCACTACTCCTGTGGCCGCAATTAGCCTCGCTCAGCGAAGAATTATGCGAAAAGTACCAATGGATTACACCAGGCTGGCACAGCCTGATATTTGATAATGGTCGTGTTACTTTGACCTTAATCATTGGAGATATTACGGATACCCTCCCTTTAGTTAAAGCTAAGACAGATGCCTGGTTTCTCGATGGGTTTTCACCCGCCAAAAATCCAGAGATGTGGCAACCCATGCTGTTTGCACAGATGGCGCGGCTATCATTACCTTCCACGACTTTTGCAACTTTCACCAGTGCAGGGATAGTAAAGCGCGGCTTAGTAAATGCTGGATTTAGCGTAAACAAGATTCCAGGCTACGGTCGCAAACGTGAAATGCTGGCTGGTGTAATGCCGAATCATTCTGATAACTCTATCAAGCAGAAGCCTAATGAACGCCATGCAATCGTGATCGGTGCAGGCATTGCTGGCGCGGCAAGCGCCTATGCAATGGCCAAACGTGGCTGGCAAGTGAACTTAATAGACAGGCATTCAGATATCGCACAAGAGGCATCTGGCAATCCTGTAGGCATTATCTACCCAAGGCTAACTGGCCAAGACACCGCCATGCACAAGCTGGCATTGTCTGGCTATCTACACACCATCAGGTTAATACAGACACTCAATCTGAGCGCCACTGAGTTTAATGCTTGCGGTGTGTTGCAACTGGCGTTCGATGCACAGGAACTCAAGCGCTGCCTGGCAGTGGCCGCTAGAAATTTACCTGATGACACTGTGCATTATGTTGATAATACGAAGACAACTGAGTTGGCGGGCATTGCATTATCGCAATCTGGGCTATTTTTCCCTGCCGCTGGCTGGGTAAATCCTGTGGCTTTATGCCATGCGTTGACTAAGAACAAATTGATTCACAAAACTTTGAACTGCGATATACAAGTCATGAAAATAGTGGATGGTCAATGGCAAGTATGGTCTAGTAATCAGCATGGTGAGAAGTTAGTGGCTGAAGCGCCTGTATTGATTCTGGCTAATGCCAATGAAGCCAATAAATTCGGTATGAGCTCCCACTTAAGCTTACAGGCAGTGCGTGGCCAAATTTCCTTATTACCTCACCAATCTGGAGCAAAAGACATCAAAACGGTCATCTGTACCGATGGCTACGTCAGCCCTTCTGCGAATGGCCAAAATGCACTGGGGGCAACATTCAGCCCAAATGATATATCGCTTGATGTGCGTGATACGGATCATCTGGCCAACCTCAATATGCTTAAAAAAATGGCACCACAGTTCTACCAAGAAGCAAAAGCAGGAATACCATCCATCACTGGCCGTGCTGCGTTGCGCGCTGCGACTATTGATTACTTGCCGATGGCAGGGCCATTACTTGATCATGACGCCCTCACACAACACCCACCAAGACATAATGTTGATGCCATAAGCCTGCCGTGGTTGGAAGGTCTTTATGTAAATGCAGGCCACGGCTCCAAAGGTTTAACGCATGCTTCAATCTGCGCAGAAATGATCGCTGCTAGCATCTGTGGCGAACCTTCCCCTGTGGATGCAAAACTACTGGCCGCACTTGATCCGAATCGTTTCCTTTTACGCAAAATGGGGCTAAAAGCGTTGGTGCAAGGTTTGGCGGCTTACCCGCCACTGCATTAAACTATCTGACATGAATCAAAATCAGCAAACTGTGCAAGCACAGTACCAACAGGCATTAGGTTTTCATAAGGTTGGCCAATTAGCTCAAGCTGAAGCGTTATATCGTGAATTGCTAGACAATCATCCCCAGCATGCTGACTCTTTACACCTATTAGGTGTGCTTTGCCATCAAACGGCACGGCATATTGAAGCGATTGAGAAAATTGGAGCAGCTCTCCAACTTGCGCCGAAAAATCCAGATTACCTGAATAATTATGGCTTGGCACTGCGTGCTGCCGGGCGCTTGGACGAGGCTATTCAATGCTATCAACGTGCATTGCAAATATCACCAGATGACCCAGACTTACTCACTAACTTAAGCAATCTGAATGTATCGCTAAATCGATTTGACGAAGCCATCGAATGTTATCGTCGTATATTAAAACACTATCCTCAAGATGCAGATACACGAGAAGCCTTATGTTACGCCCTCGGCAAAGCAGGTAACCAACAGCAATTAGCAGGGCTTTATGCAAAAGCTGAAGCGAGCTATCTTGAGGCTTGCAAGCTAAAACCTAGCGATGCCGCGCTGTACTACAATTTAGGCAATGCACAACGTGAGTTGGGCAAGCCAAAAGATGCTGAAATTAGCTACAGAAAAGCACTGAAACTCTCGCCAGGTGACGCTGATATTCATAACAATCTTGGCAACGTATTGCGTGAGCTCGGACAACTGGATGCAGCGATTGCGAGCTACCAGACAGCATTTACTCTCAACCCAGCGCTCTACCATGCCAAAGTGCACCTGGTGCATCAAAAACAGCATATCTGCGACTGGCAGGGTCTGGATGATGACATCAGGCAGATTCGACATTGGGTGAATACGCAGCCTACAGCACAAATATCGCCGTTTGCCTTCCTTGCCATGCCCAGCACTACGCCAGAAGAGCAAAGATTATGTGCTGACCAGTGGGCGGAAAATCGCCTCTCAACTATGCTTAAGCTCAAAGAGTCTCTGAATTTCAAGCATGTCTATACGGGTGACAAGCTACGTATAGGCTACCTCTCAGCAGACTTTCGCCTGCATCCCTTGGCTTCGCTCACCAGCGAAATGATTGAGTTGCATGATAAGCGAAAAATTGAGAGCTTTGCTTATTCATACGGTATCAACGACAACAGCGCCGAGCGCCAACGTTTGGCCAAAGCCTTCGATCATTTTGTAGATATTCGCGCGCTTTCACAGCAAGCGGCAGCTGAAAAAATACATGCGGACCAGATTGATATTCTGGTTGATCTCACTGGTTTTACCCAGAGCAGCCGCACTAGTCTGGTAGCATTGCGCCCTGCCCCAACCAACGTCAGCTGGTTAGGCTTTCCTGGCACCATGGGCAGTTTGGCAGGGTCGCCGTTGTTTGATTACCTGATCAGCGATGGCTTTATTACGCCACCTAGCTTTACTTCAAATAGTGAATCAACCGGCTACGCTGAAAAACTCGCCCTATTACCAACTTGCTACCAAGCAAATGACAGCAAACGCCCTGTTGCTGCAACGCCTACACGCCAACAAGCGGGGCTGCCTGCAGACGCCTTTGTGTACTGCTGTTTTAACCAGAGCTTCAAGATTTTGCCTGAGGTATTTAATGTCTGGATGCGGCTGTTACAGAAAGTCCCTGATAGCGTGCTCTGGTTGCTCGAATGTAATCCGCTAGCCAAAGCTAATTTAAAGCGCGAAGCAGCAGCGCGTGGAGTGAAAGCAGAACGGCTAATCTTTGCACCACGCATTGCTATGGCGCAACATCTGGCACGGCAAGCACTCGCCGATTTGTTTTTGGATACCCTGCCCTACAATGCGCATACCACCGCCAGCGATGCACTATGGATGGGCTTGCCAGTATTGACTTGTGCAGGCGAATCTTTTGCTTCAAGAGTGGCTGGCAGCCTATTAC
>DATHWP010000137.1:0-1517 GCA_035460505.1 Methyloradius sp.
CCCCTTAAGTCCTAATTCCACTCGCGTTATGCTGCTAGGTAGCGGCGAGCTCGGTAAAGAAGTCATCATCGCGCTGCAGCGTTTAGGGGTGGAAGTGATTGCAGTGGATCGCTACAAAAATGCACCTGGTCACCAGGTGGCACACCGGGCGCATGTCATTGATATGACCAATGACCAGGCGCTTCGCGACTTGATTGCACAGGAAAAGCCACATCTTATTGTGCCGGAGATCGAGGCGCTTAATACCAATACATTGGCAGATATTGAAGCCGCGGGTATTGCAACGGTTATTCCTACCGTTAAGGCTGTACAACTTACGATGAACCGTGAGGGCATCCGCAGGCTTGCCGCGGAGGAACTGAATTTACCTACTTCACCTTATGCCTTTGCAAAGAGTGAAACAGAACTGCAGGCGGCGATTGATGCCGGTATCGGGTACCCATGTTTTATCAAGCCGACCATGTCTTCATCTGGCAAGGGTCAATCCCGCATCACACAAACTTCTGAAGTGAAAACCGCTTGGGATTACGCAGCCAGCGGTGGCCGTGTAAATCAAGGCGTGGTGATTGTTGAAGGCCAGATTGATTTTGACTATGAAATCACCTTGTTAACGGTGCGTGCGAAAAATGCCCAAGGTAATATCGAAACCTATTTCTGCGAGCCGATTGGCCATGTGCAAGAGAAGGGTGATTATGTGGAGAGCTGGCAACCGCAAGCGATGACTACAGCAGCTTTACAAGAGTCCAAGCGTATTGCTAAAGCTGTTACAGATAGCTTAGGTGGCTTAGGGTTATTTGGCGTAGAGCTATTCGTCAAGCAAGACAAAGTATGGTTCTCTGAAGTGAGCCCACGTCCACATGACACTGGTATGGTAACCATGGCGAGCCAACGTTTTAGTGAGTTTGATTTACATGCACGTGCGATTCTTGGTTTGCCTGTAGATGTAAGCCTGCGCGATACTGCCGCAAGTGCGGTCATTTATGGCGGTCATGAATCAAACAGTTTAGCGTTTGATGGCGTTGAAAAGGCATTGGCTGTACCTAGTAGCGACATTCGCTTATTTGGTAAGCCAGAGTCATTCATGCGCAGGCGCATGGGTGTGGCACTGGCAACTGGTAAGGATGTGGCTGAAGCTCGCACACGTGCCAAACTGGCAGCTAGCCTGGTGAAACCTAAAGTCGTTTAAGCAATGTATGCTCAATAAAATAGAAGAAGCAGGCAGCAACAAAAGTACCTTTTATGAATTGCTGGGCGGCGCTGAAAATGGCACAGAAAATATTCGTAAACTGGTAGAAACCTTTTACGATCTAATGGATACAGACCCGAAAGCCAAGCCTATCCGTGCTATGCATCCGGCAGATTTAACTTCGGCACGAGAAAAACTGTTTATGTTTTTGACTGGCTGGACAGGTGGCCCGCAGCTTTATATCGAGCGCTACGGACATCCCTTTTTGCGCAAACGCCATATGCCATTTGCGATTGATGAATCTGCCCGCGACCAGTGGATGTACTGCATG
>DATHWP010000138.1:0-3484 GCA_035460505.1 Methyloradius sp.
CCGCCAGTCATGATGCGCACGCACTCGCCGCGTTGCAGAGTGCCAGTAAAATTGCTGCCAGCGAAAGCATCGCCAGCAACCTTAAGGCGTGTTTCGCCATTTGCATTCTGGCCATCCGCATTAAATGCATAGCCATCCATTGCCGAGTTATCGTAATTGGGCACGTTGGCTGTGCTCAAAATATCTTCAGCCAGTATGCGGCCTAATGCTTCTCGCAAAGCAAGTGATTCAGTGGTGCTGACTGGGTTTAGATAATCACGAATATATTGTCTGGCTTGTTGCACAGGCATGGAGTTCGGGTCGTAATCTTCCATGTTATTCGGGCTGTTTACCAAGTCTGAAATGGATTTTTCGCTCATTATTTTTCGGATATGAATATAGGGTTAAGATTGTTTAGCCAGCCATTGCCGAATAAATGCTGCGATTTCGCTAATGTTATTCAAGTCTAGCAATGGTAATGATGTTTGTATGCTTTCATCGCTGGCAATCGCGATGATATGCGCATCGCGATTCGCCAATATCGGCATATTCAAGCTTGGGCGATGCACTTCTATTTTGCTGATAGGCGCATCTTTAAAGCCTTCAACCAGTATGACATCCACCAATGTTGGGTCGATCTGTCGCACCAATTTAGCCAACACTGGTTCAGATTCCATATGGTTCTCTAGGTGTTTGAGTTCTGTCATCAGCGCCCAACGCTCACCAGAAGCTACCAGCGTTTGTATGGCACCTGCTTCACGTAAGCGATAACTGTCTTTGCCTGGGTGGTCAATATCAAAGCTATGGTGTGCATGTTTAATGACTGATACACGAATGCCTTGCGCTACTAACTCAGGGATCAATTTGGTTAACAGCGTGGTTTTACCAATACCACTGCCATATGCAGAAAACCCCAACAGTGGCGGAGCTTTTGCCATTACAAATCAGGCTGCGCCTTCAAGTAGCGCCAGTTCATCACGGGTGTTGATGTTGCTGAAAGCTTTTGCATTGTCGCTAAACGACACGCTGATTGCTTCAAGACTATTTTGCCAGTCTTCTATTTTACGGCCGCCGTTTTGCAGATATTCCACCAAGCTTGGCAGCACGCTAGTGCGATATAGACAGAATACGGGTTGAGTTTGTTGACCTGTTTTCACTACAGCCAGATCAGCGTCATGTTTAATCAGGCTATTCATCAAGCGTGCAGCCAGATTTGCAGGCATTAAAGGCGAATCACACGGCACGGTGATTACATAAGCGCTGTCGGCAACCTGCAAGCCTTTTTGCAGACCAGCCAGAGGGCCAGCAAAACCTGCGATGTCATCTTGTATGACCGGATAGCCAAATGCTTCGTATTGGGCTATTTCGCGGTTTGCGCTGATCAATATTTGATCTACTTGTGGAGTCAGGCGTTCAAGCACGTGCTGCACCATGGGCTTGCCATTGAAATTGACTAGGCCTTTATCGACACCATCCATACGGCTACCTTTGCCGCCTGCTAATACTATTCCAGTGATGCTCATTGTTTAATTCTCAAAATTTAAATCAGCTTGGGCTAGCGTTACAACTAACCGCCCGTCATCGACATGAACCTGATCACAGCCGGCGCGGCGCGCTGCAGATCGAAATCATGACCTTTGGGTTTGATGGTCATCGAGTTGATGATGGCGGCTATCAGCGGCGCATCATCATTCGGAAATTCTCTTAAGAGTGGCATTAATTCTACTTTGTCTTCTTGCCCTAGACACAAGTAAAGCTCGCCTTTGCAAGTAATACGCACGCGGTTACATGATTCGCAGAAATTATGGCTGTGTGGCGAGATAAAACCAACACGCGTTTTTGTATTGGGTATGCGCCAATAGCGTGCTGGGCCGCCACTGCTCTCAGCACTGCTAATCAATTCATGCTGCTGTTGCAGCAATTTTAGTATGGTTTGATTACTAACAAACGTGTTTTCGCGACTGTGATCTACCTGACCTAACGGCATTTCTTCTATGTAGGAAATATCAATCTCTTGCGCGATGGCAAATTCGAGCAAAGCAATGGCTTCGTCATCATTTATGCCACGCATCAAAACAGTATTGAGCTTGATATTTTCAAAGCCAGCATCTTTGGCAGCGGCAATGCCGCGTAATACTTTCTTCAGGTCGCCTGTGCGGGTAATGCTGTTGAATCGTTCTGGAATCAGGCTGTCGAGACTGATGTTAATGCGCTTAACGCCCGCATTTTTTAAAGCTTGTGCTTGTTGTTCCAATTGCGAGCCATTGGTGGTGACAACGAGTTCACGCAAGCCTGGCATTTGGCCTATTTCATCGAACAGCCAGATTGCATTTTTGCGCACGAGCGGTTCACCGCCAGTAATGCGCACCTTGCTTACGCCAAGACCGACAAAAATGCGTACAAGTCTAGCGGACTCTTCTAGCGACAACACTTCATTGCGTGGCAGAAACGTCATGTCTTCGCTCATGCAATAGGTGCAGCGGAAATCACAACGGTCTGTGATCGATAAGCGTATGTAATCTACCCGACGACCAAAGCCGTCGATTAACGTAGGTTTAACATGCGCTAAAGGTTGATTCATAAGACTTTCAATTTTAAGGCTTTCACACACCCAGTACAATGATTAAGATAGCTGACAATCATCAATGATTATTGAGACAGCTTGTAATGCGTTTAATTTGTTTTGATTGGGATTAGAGGTTGAGCATGGCAGCAATACTTAAGATTCGAATCGCGAATGGCAAGCTAACCGCAATGGGGCCTGGCAAGGCCGATTTGCTGGAGGCCATTCATAGCACTGGCTCTATCTCTGCTGCTGCTAAATCTATGCGTATGTCATACCGACGTGCCTGGGAGTTGGTGGATGCCATGAACCAATGTTTTAAAGAGCCATTGGTCGTAACCTCCCCCGGCGGAAGTCATGGTGGTGGCACCCAAATGACCGATTTCGGTTTTCATATCCTCAAATGCTATCGCACGATAGAAGCAAAAACACAGGCTGCTGCTGCAGTTGAGCTGCTTGAAATTACGGAACAATTCAAAAAAGTAGAATGATTACTGCGTAAGGTGCCGCCAGATAATGCGCGATTATTCAATTTATATTACACTTCGCTATTCCCGTTTGGGTATATCGATTTAATAATTAGGGGGAGTTTGGCATGGCGAATATTAAAACTGGGCAATTGGCGATATTAAGTGCGTTGTTGATAGGCTCACCTATTTTTTCAGCAAATGCTGATGACGATGCAGAAACCCGCATAAAAAAATTAGAACAAATGGTGCAGCAACTGCAGCAGCAGCGTAGTGAGCAAGATAAGCAATTGGATTTACTGACCAAAGAGCTGGTGGGCATAGAGAACCAGGTAAGCCAATCTAAAATTGCTAAAACTGAAGATAAAGGCAAAAGCCAAGGTAGCCCAGTGTATGCTGCGTTCAAAGACGGTTTGGTGTTTGATGATGGGTCGGGCAATTGGAAGTTACAAATGAATGGGCGTGTGCAGCTCGA
>DATHWP010000139.1:0-8589 GCA_035460505.1 Methyloradius sp.
AATAGCTTTATTCTGCGCGATGCAGTGTGTAGAAAGTTCAATGTAAAGCCAGACCAGCTCATATTTGGTAATGGCTCAAATGACATCCTTGAACTGGCCGCACGTGCATTTTTAACGGCGGGAGATGAGGCGATTTATGCACAACATGCGTTTGCTGTGTATGCTTTGGTGACACAGGTTGTGGGTGCAAAAGGGGTGGTGATCCCAGCTAAACAGTATGGCCATGACTTACCCGCCATGCTTGCAGCCATTACGCCGAAAACGCGCATTATCTTTGTGGCGAACCCAAATAATCCGACAGGTACGTTGTTGCCTAAAGATGAGCTGTTTGCGTTTTTAATGGCTGTGCCGAACAATATTCTAGTTGTTCTGGATGAAGCTTATGACGAGTATTTATCTGATGCGCACAAGTCTGAAGCGATTCAGTGGCTATCTGAATTCGACAACTTGATTATTTCACGCTCATTTTCCAAAGCCTATGGCTTGGCAGGCTTGCGCATTGGTTTTGGCGTTACATCAACCGATATAGCAGACATCATCAATCGTGTCAGACAGCCCTTCAATGTAAATAGCGTGGCGCAGGCTGCTGCAGCTGCTTCATTGGAAGATGATGAGTTTGTTGAGCGTACTAGAGCATTGAATCAAGCCGGTATGCTACAAATCACTCGAGGTCTAACTGAGCTGGGGTTAGAGTACATTCCATCGTTCGGTAACTTTGTCAGCTTTCGAGTAGCTAATACAAAAGAGGTCTATCAAAAGTTGCTGCAGAGTGGCGTGATTGTTCGCCCAATTGCTGCTTATGAAATGCCAGAATACCTGCGGGTAAGTATTGGGCTTTATTCTGAAAATGAAAAATTCTTGCAGGCGCTTAAAACAATTCTCGTTGTCTGAAAGATTTGCTAGCTAAAAGCTATGTACAAACTGCAGGCTTAGCACATCCACCTGACTGTCGTATGCGCCACGCAACGTATCTTTAAGCGCACTAACGCTAGTATCGTTGGTTTTGTTGAGGGTAGTCTCTTTCACAAAAACATGGCTGTAAGCTATATCAATACTGTTGTTATCACTTAATTTGTAATTGGCGCCTGCAGATAGCCAATAGCGGTCATTGTCTGGTATGCGTGGCGTGCGGTAGGCATCACTGACTGGGCTTTCATCATAAGCAATGCCGGTGCGTAATTTTAGCTGCTGGTTGTAATTGTAGTTAGCCCCGAATGCTAGCCTGATTGTGTTACTCCAATTCTCGGCAGTATCAGCTGCGATACTGCCAGAGTCACGTACTACAGTCAGGCTCTTAAATTTATTCCAGCCCACCCAAGTCATGTCAGCGAGCAAATCCCATTGCTCATTCAGTTGATGGAATATTGAGACGGATAAGCTATCTGGCGTGGTGAGTTTTGCGCTGATATTGCCATTAGGGAAACTCGTGGCTAATACGCTAGGCACATTGCTAAAGCCTATAGTGCCATCTAAGGTTAAATGGACTTGAGAGCGGTAGGCTAGACCCAGCCTTGTTGCGTTGTTTATCTGCCAGATTGCGCCTGTATTCCAGCCAATTCCCCAGCCATCACCATGAATGCTCGCGATGCCATCCCTGCTTTGTGGTGTGCCGCAGCAGATGGTACCAAAATCAACTGCGCTACTCAGGGTAGCCTCAGCACGCATGGCTGAAATGCCAAAGCCTAAAGACAGCTGATCATTGGCCTTGAATGCAACAGAGGGATTGATATTGATTGTTTTGAGTTCTGATTTCATGGCTTGGTAACGACCCACCCAGTCTCTGTCATATTCAGTTTTAAGCCCGAAGGGTACATTAATCCCCAAACCTATACGAATATCTGGTGTGATTGCCTTAGTCAGGTAGAAGTTGGGAATAAATGTGAGGTCACCAGCATCGCCGCCATTATTGCCAGTCGTGGCAGCCCCAAATGCAGTAGTTGAACCATTGTTGTTGAAGCTAGCAGAAGGCAATATAGCATGCGCCCCAATCACTAGCTGGTTATCAGGTAAATATGTCATGCCAGCTGGGTTCTGATACACAGTGCTGGCATCTTCAGCGCTTGCCGCGCCACCCGCATAAGCATTACCGCCAGCGCTAGCACTTTGCTCTACTAACCCATAGCCAGCAGCATAAGCTTGGCTAGTAAGCAGCCAACATGGAAATATGACGAACCGTATGATTGTGCTATTTTTCATTAATTGCCACTTCATTCCAAGCTGGTTTCTTGCGTTAACCAATCTGCAATGCTGTGATCTGAAAGTTTGTTTTCGAAATTGGCAATATCCATCGGTTTGCAAAACATATAACCCTGATAAGCTCTGCAGCCGATTTGTTGCAAGAATCTAAGTTGCTCAATAGTCTCAACACCCTCTGCAATCACTTCGAGTTCCAAGCTTTTACCCATGGCAATAATCGTCTCAACAATCACTGCGTTATCATGTCTTTCCAGTGCATCTAATACAAAGCTCCTATCAATTTTTAGCTCATCTAGTGGAAGGCGTTTTAATACTGAGAGTGACGAATAACCTACGCCAAAGTCATCCAGTGAGAGAGATACGCCAATTTGTTTTAATCGCTGCATCTTGCTGACAATGTCATCAATATTTTGTAGTACCAAGCTTTCAGTTAATTCAAGCACTAGCAATTTTGGATTACAGCCACTCTCTTTAATGACCGTTTCAACCTGTTTTGTAAAGCCTGGCTCACTAAATTGCAGGGCACTTACGTTTACTGAAAGCTTAAGCTCCGATTGAATTGAAACGTTTTCCCATTCTTTAAGTTGGTGACATGCCTGCCGAAGCACCCAATTACCTATTTGAATAATCAGGCCCGAAGATTCTGCGATTGGAATAAATTCAGCAGGTGACACCATGCCATGCTCAGGATGCTGCCAGCGCAGTAATATTTCAGCGCCTTTAATTTGATAATTGCGATTCACTTGTGCTTGAAAGAAGAGTATCAACTGGTTCTTTTCAAGGGCTACAAAAAGATCATTTTTAAGGCTCGCTCTTAAATCAAGCTCTGGTTTGATACTGGTATTGAAAAACTTGAAGTTGTTTCTACCCGCTTTTTTGGCTTCATACATAGCGGTATCCGCTTGTTGCAGGATGTCATCGACACTGGCATCCTGGCCTCGAAATAGCGTTACACCTAAGCTACATGAATTGTAATGATTGTATTGCCCCAGGTTAAAAGGTTGGTTGACGCATTTAATGAGTTTTTGAGCAATATTGTGGCTTGCTTCAACGGCTTTCTGGTAATCATCACCCAAGTCTTCAATCATAATGACGAATTCATCGCCGCCTATGCGCGCAACGCTGTCATTTTCACGCAGTGCGATTTGCAAACGCTTTGAAACCTCTTGTAGTAGTAAATCGCCTACGCCATGCCCCTTGGTGTCATTGAGTGTTTTGAAATCGTCCAGATCAATAAACATGGCTGCACCATAGGCCCCAGTTCTCTTGCTGCTCACGAGCGCCTGGTTGAGTCTATCTGTCATCAGGCGGCGATTAGGTAGGTTAGTCAGTGCATCAAAGAAAGCCAGACGTTGAATCTCTTCCTGTGCTTTTACATGATCAGTAATGTCCTGAACAATTGAGGCAATACCAATCGGATTATTCTGGCTATCACGCAGTGTAGTATTAAACCATTCGCATTCAATCAAACTGCCATCTTTCCGCATGTTGAGATTACGCGAGCGTTCGCCACCAGAATCTGAAATCAAAGACTTCATGACCTCATTCACTTGTTCTATGGCTACGTTGGGAATAATCAACTGGGCATGCTGATTAATGGCTTCAGCAGCACTATAACCAAATATTTTTTCTGCGGCTGGGTTCCATGAAGTAAATCTGAACTCTGTATCGAACTCGATTACGCCCATTGGAGTCTGTTCGAGGTGCAGTTTTTGTTTTTGTGCCAGCGCCGCGATCGATTCTCGGCTTTTTTCTGCCACAATTTTCAAGAGGAGATTGTCGCCTATCATCCTGGTCAATCGGCTACCAGAGACCGAGACATAAACCAGAAACAGCATAAGCAGGGCACCCATCTGGAAGGAAATGCCCCTTGCGAGCAAAAAATTGGGCACGGTGAGCAAGATGATGCTGTAAACAAATCTTTTTAAGGTGAGATCATCATAAGCGAAAGAAACTGAGGCGCCAGCGATGACGCCAGCGATAGACATGACGAGAAAAGCTTGGTGTGCAATATCATGTGGGGCAAACAACAGTAAGCCGACAATGCCCCAAGCGATGCCGCAACTGGTGGCAGCTACACGATAGCGTTTTAACCATGGAGTATAGTCAGTAATGGCGTTTCTGGCTGCGACTCTATGATAAGCAATGGCTAGCAGATAACGACTAATGTAGGCAGTAAGAATAGAGATGCTGGAAATAACAATACTCTGATGATCAACAACTTGAGATTCGAAATTGATCAGAATGCAGGCAAGTATCAATTGCACAAACATCATGTTGACGAATGCTGTCTTAAGATTGCTGGAATATAGGTTTTTGACTATTTCCGCTGTGAGTTCAGCATCATTGATTGTTGCTGAGTCTTTTGCCGATGCAAGCAGGCCATATTCAGCAAGCCCATTTTTTTGATTGTTATTATCTGCCAGCATGAGAATCCCCGCTCATCCTAATTTGATTGCAAACCAAATCTACTCGTTTGCGAAAAGTATACTCTGTACTATTGCTATCATGATAATCATGAGTAGTCTTTACAAGTTTTCGCAGTGTTGCCAGATGCTGATTGAGCCCACAATGCCTCCACGTTATGACTTTATTGCAATCATAACGGCTTTAACTTTCAACAATTAAGGAGATTCATCATGTGGACCAAACCAGAAGTTACAGAAATGCGTTTCGGCTTTGAAGTTACAATGTACGTCTGCAATCGTTAATTGATTGTCAGCTATCTGACTATGGCTTAAACGGCATAGTCAGATCGAACGAAATAGGGTGACTGAGAGCCGCAAGCTCACAAGCACCCTATGTTTTTTTGGTTTTTTGCAGCAACGGTTTAATCTATATGTTTTATAGTCGTTTAATCGAAAGTAGTTAGTCATTTATGCATATTCACGTTCTTGGTTCAGCAGCGGGTGGCGGGTTTCCACAATGGAACTGCAACTGTTTTAATTGTGATGGCCTGCGTAAAGGCACAATCAAGGCCACCAAGCGCACGCAGTCTTCCATCTGCGTCAGTGGTGATGGTATCAACTGGGTATTGTTCAACACCTCACCTGACGTACTACAACAGATACAGGATTTCGCCCCCTTGCAGCCTGGCCGTGCCATTCGCGATAGCGGTATTGTTGGGATCGTGTTGATCGATGCGCAGATCGACCATACAACTGGCTTGCTGATGTTGCGTGAAGGCCAGGTGAAACGTGAGATTTACTGTACTGATATGGTGTACCAAGACCTGACTACGGGTAACCCACTATTGAATATTCTCGGACATTACTGCGGCATTAATCGCCATGATGTACCGCTAGATGGTACGACGTCATTTGAAGTGCCAGGTGCCGCTAATCTACGATTTACCGCCGTCGCGCTAAAGAGTGCTGCGCCACCATATTCGCCACACCGCAATAACCCGCATCCTGGCGATACCATTGGTGTATTGGTTGAAGATACCAAGACCGGTAAAAAAGCCTGGTATTCGCCTGGCCTTGGTGAAATAGAACCGCATTTGCCGCCGTTCTTTGAGCAGGCTGATTGCATCATGGTCGATGGTACATTCTGGACTAATACCGAAATGATCGATATGGGGCTGATGACGAAGAAAGCCCGTGACATTGGCCATAACCCACAATCGGGCGAAGCTGGCATGATGGAAGTGCTGTCGGCTTACCCGAAAGCGCGCAAGGTGCTGATACACATTAACAACACCAACCCGATTTTAAGGGAAGACTCTGCCGAAAGAGCTGAACTGACCCGCAATGGTATCGAAGTTGCCTACGACGGCATGGATATCATTCTCTAGGAGAAGATGATGAATGCAGTCACCAATAAAGATCTACCTTGGACTCGCGAAGAGTTTGAAGAAAAGCTGCGCGAAAAGGGTAAGGGCTACCATATCTACCATCCTTTCCATGTGATGATGTATGAAGGCAAGCTGACTAAAGAGCAGTTGCAATCATGGGTGGCGAACCGTTTTTATTACCAGATTGGTATTCCGCAAAAAGATGCGGCTATTCTTTCTAATTGCCCAGACAAGGAAATTCGCAAAGGCTGGATACAACGCATCATCGATCATGATGGCGATGACAAGAATGTCGGTGGGATTGAGGCTTGGATTCAACTTGGCCATGCCGTAGGGCTTAGCCGAGAAGATGTGACTTCGCTGAAATTTGTCAGCCCTGGTGTCCGTTTCGCTGTCGATGCTTATATCAATTTTGCCCGTCAGCGTTCATGGCAAGAGTCGGTTTGTTCCTCATTGACTGAGTTATTTGCTCCACATATCCATCAACAGCGCATTAGTTCATGGCCGAGCATGTACCCATGGATCAATGAAGATGGCCTAGTTTATTTTAAGAAGCGCCTGACTGAAGCACGTCGTGACGTGGAGCAGGGATTGGCCGTAACACTAGATTATTTCAGCCAGTCGCGTGCAATGCAGGAAAAAGCGCTAGAGATTCTGCAATTCAAGCTAGATGTACTTTGGGTGATCGCAGATTCGATCATGCTTGCCTCAACAACAATAAAGGTTGAAGACCGTGACTACCTCCGTCAACCACGCTGATATTTACAAACTCGCTCGCCACTACCGCTTTCAGTGGGAAGATGCGCAGCAATGCTATGTGCTGTTATTCCCTGAAGGCATGATCAAGCTCAACGGCGGGGCAGGCGAGGTGATTAAGCGCGTCGATGGTAACAAAACCGTTGGCGATGTTGTCCAAGAATTAGAAGCCACATTCCCAGATGTGCCTGATATACAAAAGGATATTCTGGCGATGTTTGATCTGGCGGTAGAAAAAGCATGGCTAGAAAAGATTGAGTAATCAGCAAAGTGAATTAGTGAGCAAAGCATAGGTAGTAATTGAGGAGTAGCACAATGACACAAGCATCGTTAGGCGAATCAGTCGTACAAAAGGTAGTCCACGCCCAGAACAATGGAGTGGATGCTTCCAAGACTCATACCCAGCCACTCTGGCTACTGGCTGAGGTGACATATCGCTGTCCATTGCATTGTGCTTTTTGCTACAACCCGACGGATTACGATAAACATACCAAAAATGAACTGACAACCGAGCAATGGATTGATGCTTTACGCGATGCCCGCAAGCTGGGTGCCTTGCAGCTTGGTATATCAGGTGGCGAGCCTTTGTTGCGTGATGATATTGAAGATATCGTTATTGAAGCCCGTAAACTGGGCTATTACAGCAACCTGATTACATCGGGTGTTGGCCTGACCGAGAAACGTATCACTGCATTTAAAGAGGGCGGGCTTGATCATATTCAACTCTCCATGCATGACATCACGGAAGAAATTAATAACTTCATCACCAATACCAAGACTTTTGAGTTAAAGAAAAAAGTCGCAGCCATGATCAAGAATCATGGCTACCCTATGGTACTGAATGTGGTGATTCACCGTTACAACATCGGCCATATTAAAGAAATTCTGGAAATGGCAGAGGCTCTGGGTGCGGATTATGTAGAGCTGGCAAACACCCAGTACTACGGCTGGTCTTTGATTAACCGCAACCAGTTAATGCCGACCAAAGAGCAGATAGACCATGCAGAAACTGTGACCAATGAGTTCCGCGCTAAAGTCGGCAAGAAAATGCAGATTTTCTTTGTGGTGCCAGATTACTTTTCTGATCGCCCCAAGAAGTGCATGAATGGCTGGGGCGAAGTATTCATGATTGTTACTGCCAATGGTGACGTATTGCCTTGCCATTCGGCGCGCGTATTACCGAATATGCAGTTTCCCAACGTCAAGGAGCGCGGCCTTGAATGGGCATGGAAAGATTCGCCTGCTTTCAATAAGTACCGTGGAGATGACTGGATGAAATCACCATGCCGTACCTGTCCTGAAAAAGAAAAGGATTTAGGCGGCTGCCGCTGTCAGGCATTCATGTTAACGGGCGATGCTGAGATTGCTGACCCGGTATGTAGCCTTTCGCCTCATCATCACGTGATTGAGAAAGCAATTGAGGATTCAAAAAACCCACAATTACAGGCACAGCCTATCGTATTCCGTACCGATAAGAATTCGAAGAAATTCGTCAACGACGAACTGCCGGAGCTCATTAAGGAGTTTCATGCATTGCCTTAATCGCATTGGTTAAAACGATACATATGGTTTAATAAAGTGCGCATGCTGATAAAATTCAGGATGCGCTTTTTATTTGATCGCTTTATCTAATCAGAAGTTATTCCGCTCATGCATAAACACTCTCCGCTGTTGTTATCGATAGTTCTCGCCGCACTTGCGGCGCTCGCACCATTTGCCATCGATACCTATCTACCTGCATTTCATGTGATGGCAAAAAGTCTGAATGGTACAAATTTGCAAATGCAACAGAGCCTGACCGCTTATTTGTTGCCCTATGCGCTGATGACCTTATGGCATGG